>URZB01000031.1 GCA_900552295.1 uncultured Collinsella sp. | reverse complement strand
CTCCCACATTTTCCGATGGAAAAACGTGGTTGTCTCCCACATTTTCCGATGGAAACGCCCAAATGGCCTTATACTAGCCGAGAGGGTTGGGAGGCAATATGCAGCGACAGCTTATGAGTGAACTTATCGCTTGGAAATCAAGGGCGAATCGCAAACCTCTCTTGCTTAAGGGAGCCCGCCAGACAGGAAAGACTTGGCTTCTTAACGAATTCGCAAGCCAACAGTATCGAAACGTCATTCGTTTTGACTTTATGCTCGAGCCGAGCACACGCTCGCTGTTCGATGGGAACCTCGACCCCAAGCGCATCATCTCCCAGATAGAACTCCTACGTGGCCAAACCGTAACGCCGGAAGACACGCTCATCATCTTCGACGAGATCCAAGAGGCACCACGCGGGATCACCTCACTCAAGTACTTCAACGAACTTGCACCCGAATACCACATCGTGGCAGCCGGTTCCTATATGGGCCTCGCGCTCCGACGCGAAAACGAGTCATTTCCCGTCGGCAAAATCGACCAGCTCACCATGCGTCCCATGGGGTTTGCCGAATTCGTTCGTGCCGTCGACGGCGGCCCGCTCGCCGACGCCGTCCTTGCCGCAAACATGAACCTTCTGGCAAACGTTACCGAAAAGCTCGAGCACTTGCTCAAGGAATACCTTGTTGTCGGCGGTATGCCCGAAGTTGTCTCCGCTTTCGCCGAGACACGCGATTTCATCGAAGCCCGAAGGCTTCAGCAGCAAATCATCGAGGCTTACGAATCCGATTTTGGCAAACATGCACCCGCCCGCATCGTCGAGCGCATGAGGTTGGTTTGGAAATCCCTTCCCGGCCAGCTTGCAAAGGAGAACAAGAAGTTTGTCTATGGCGCCCTTCGTCCCGGAGCGCGCGCACGCGATTTCGAGGAAAGCCTCCAGTGGCTCACGGACTACGGAATCGTTCATAAGGTGCCACGTGTTTCCGCTCTAAAGGCACCGCTCTCGAGCTACGAAGACCTCTCGGGCTTCAAACTGTTCTGCATCGACACCGGCATCCTCGGAGCGCTCTCCGGTCTCTCTCCGGCCATCGTTCTTAACGGATCCGCTGTTTTTACCGAGTTCAAAGGTTCGCTGACCGAACAATACGTCGCGCAGGAGCTTTTGCTCCAGGACAAAACTCCCGCGTATTGGTCCTCTACCTCTGGCAATGCCGAAACCGACTTTGCCATCGACCATGCGGGAACCGTGCTTCCGCTTGAGGTCAAGGCGGCAGAGAACCTTAAAGCGAAGAGTCTGAAAATAGCCTGCGAAAAATTCAAGCTCGAGCGTTGCGTGAGGAGCTCCCTGGCGGCATATAGAGACGAGGGCATGCTCGTCAATATTCCGCTTTGGGAGATTGGGCAAATCGACAAGCTGGCATAGGCGCTGTGGGGACGCCCCGCAAGGACTGTCCCCAGGTGCCGGCTGTTGAGTTGCGGTGGAATAGGGACTGTTTGGCGCCCGAAAGGGCGATTTTAGTCCGTATTTCACCGCAACTTATTTAGAGGGCGCTGAGGCTGGGAGTCCATGCGATGGTGGGAGTCGCGCCGTCGAGAACCTCGTTGATGGTGGCGACCATGCCAGCGAGGAGGCTGTTCTCGCTTACGGTGAGCGCATCGTAGCCACCGGCGCGCATGAGCTCGCGAATCACCACGGCGCCGGCCAGAATCACGCCCGCGCGCTTGGGCTGCACGCCCGGCAGCGCAGCGATACCCTCCACATCCAGCGTAGATATGCGCTCGATAGCGGCCGAGACCTGCTCCAGCGACAGCTCGCGTAGGTGCACAAAGCTCGAATCGTACGGTTCCAGCTCGTGGACCAGAGCCACCAGCGTAGTCACCGTGCCGCCCACCGCGACTAAGCGTTCGGCGCGCTCAAAGTCGACAGGCAGGCCCTCAAAATAGGCGGCGAACTGCTCGCCTGCCCACGCGGCAGCGACAGCAAGCTCGCCATCCGCGGGCGGCAACGCGGAGAAAAAGCGCTCCGTCACGCGACGGCAGCCAATGTCCAGCGAGCGCGTCCCTTCCAGCGCAAAAACCCCGCGCTCCGGAGCGTATACGCCCGTCGCGAGCTCCGTGGAGCCACCGCCCGAATCGGCGACGATGATGCGCTCGCCAGCAAAGTCGTGCGCCACGCCAAAAAACGTCAGGCGCGCCTCGACCTCGCCCGGAATCACCTGTGGCTCAAGTCCCAGATCGCGCAGGCCGTCCAGCAGCAGCGCGGCATTGGACGCATCGCGCGCGGCACTCGTGCACGTGGTGCAGATGCACACGGCCCCAAAGGCACGGGCCTCGTCCACAAACATGTGACATGCAGCGAGCACACGCTCAACGGCCGCCTCGCAAAAGCGGCCCGTCGTGTCCACGCCCTCGCCCAGGTCGGTAATCTCGGTATGCTTGGACGATTCCACGATCGCCCCGGCCTCGACCTGCGCCAGCACCAGTCGCGACGACACCGTTCCCAGGTCGATCGCGGCTACCTTATAGCGTTTGCAATTTGTCATTGCGGGCTCCCCTCCGGGCGCTATTTGCCGTTGGACACGACCGTCTGGCCCTCGACGCCGTTAAACCCAAACAGTATGTCGAGCGCCTGGATGTACCACGGCGCGTCCTTGCCGACTTCTTCGATTTCCTTGGCCACTTCGCTGGCCTTCTTGGCGTTTGAGGACTTTTTACTCGACGACGAGTCCGAATCGTCGTCCAAGCCTAGCACGTCAATCTTCTTCTCGCCGGGCATCACCAGGCCCAGGTCCTCGGACGCCGCGTCCTTGATACCTTCCTCCGAGAGCAGCTTGTCGACGCTTTTTTGCAGCTCATCATTGTATTGCTGGCGAATCTCGACCTGCTTGGCCAAGATATCGCTCGAACGCTTTGCCACGTACAGATCGCGCACGGGAAAATACAGGCTCACGAGCACCAGCGCCACCACGATACCGATAAACAGCGGACGCAGAGAGCCATGCGTAAAGTCATAGATCGCCTTGACCACCGCGTTGTCGTTGGCGTAGCGCATAAAGTCCGAGCCCGAAAAACGGTTCGAGGGCCTGCTCGATTTGTCGTGTACCTGAGTCGAGGGACGCGACGCATGCGACGAACGTGCCGGGCGCACCGGTCCATCTGTCGAAGTATTCACTTGAGCATTGGGGCGCGAGGTACCTGTCGGGCGCTGCGTGGAGCGATCGACGCCGGCGTAGGCGGACCCACCGAGCTGCACCGTGCGCGCACGGCGAGGCGACGGCTCGCGCGAACCGGCGGAATAGTACCTGTTGTCGTAAATCTGATCCATGTGCGCCTTGTGCGGTTGAGGTTTGTTTGCGCTAAGTCCTTTAGTTATAGCACGAGCGCCCGCACCGCCTTCGCCAGCCTTTGCTCGACATAAAAAAGGCGCTGAGCCATATGGCCCAGCGCCCACAGCGCTTTGCGGCGTCCAGCCAAGACGGGGCGGAACCGAGTCAGCCTCCCCCTCGCCAAATTCGCCCGTTTAGCGAATGTTGTAGAACGCGGCCTTGCCGGCGTAGCGCGCGCTGCCCTCGAGCTCGTCCTCGATGCGGATGAGCTGGTTGTACTTGGCGATACGGTCGCTGCGGCACGGGGCGCCCGACTTGATCTGGCCGGCGTTGACGCCCACGACCAGGTCGGCGATCGTGGAATCCTCGGTCTCGCCGGAGCGGTGGCTCACGATGCAGGCGTAACCGGCCTCCTTGGCGGTCTCGATGGCCTCGAGCGACTCGGTGAGCGTGCCGATCTGGTTGACCTTGACCAGGATCGCGTTGGCGGCACCCAACTCGATGCCCTTCTTGAGGCGCTCCGTGTTGGTGACGAACAGGTCGTCGCCCACCAGCTGCACCTTGTTGCCAATTCGACGGGTAAGCTCGACCCAGCCGTCCCAGTCCTCCTCGGCCATACCATCCTCGATGGAGATGATGGGATAGGTGTCGACGAGCTTCTCCCAGTAATCAACCATCTGAGCACTCGTATACTCAACGCCCTCACCCTTGGGCTCGTACATGCCGGTCTCGGCGTTGTAGAACTCGGTCGAGGCCGGGTCCATGGCGTACATGAAGTCGACGCCGGGCTTAAAGCCAGCCTTCTCGACGGCCTTGGTAATGTACTCGAACGGCTCGGCATTGGTCTTGAGGTTGGGCGCAAAGCCGCCCTCGTCGCCCACGCCGCCGCCCAGGCCGGCCTCATGCAGCACGCCCTTGAGGGTGTGGTAGACCTCGGCGCACCAACGCAGGCCCTCGGCAAAGCTCGGGGCGCCCACCGGCATGATCATGAACTCCTGGAAGTCGACGTTATTGTCGGCATGCACGCCGCCGTTGAGGATGTTCATCATGGGCGTGGGCAGCAGATGGGCGTTGACGCCGCCCAGGTACTGGTACAGCGAAAGACCCGCCGACTCGGCAGCGGCGCGGGCGACGGCCAGCGACACGCCCAGGATGGCGTTGGCACCGAGCTTGGTCTTGTTGGGGGTACCGTCCGCGGCAATCAGCGCGGCATCGACGGCGCGCTGGTCGAAGGCGTCGAGGCCCACGACGGCGTTAGCGCACTCGTTATTGACGTGCTCGACGGCCTGAGAGACGCCCTTGCCCAGGTAGCGGCTCTTGTCGCCATCGCGCAGCTCGCAGGCCTCAAAGGCGCCGGTCGAAGCACCCGAAGGCACCATTGCGAGGCCAAAGCTGCCGTCCTCGAGCACGACCTCGACCTCGACGGTGGGATTGCCGCGGCTGTCGAGCACCTCGCGACCGTAGACGTCCAAAATATCGCTCATGTTGTCTCCCTCTCACTTGGAAACGGGCTGAATGCTTGGCGACCGGCTGACCGTGCACCGTCGGTGCGCCTCCGTAAGTTAGCCATGTCGCACTTTTTGCATTATGCCCTAAGTTAGCCGAGGGATACACTTGATTTTCGAAAAATTTAGCGGGAACGATGAGGCGTGTCAGCCCGTCGTTCCCGCAGCCTTACTCCTCCGCCTTTGCGGCATCCCACAGGTCGTTGAGGCCGTGGGTCGAAAGCTCGGCAAGATCCACGTGAGCACCGGCCGCCATCTGCTCCATCGCGGCCCAGCGACGGCGGAACTTGGCCGTGCTCGCGCGCAGGGCGCTCTCGGCGTCAATCCCCTCTTTGCGCGCAACGTTGACTAGGGCAAAGAGCAGGTCGCCAAATTCCATCTCGCGCTCGGGCGAGCCGGGCGCCTCGGCCTCAAACTCGGCACGCTCCTCGGCGACCTCGTCCCACACATCCTGGACCGTCTCCCACTCAAAGCCCACGGCCGCCGCCTTGCGCGACACCTTCTGAGCTTGCATCAGCGCCGGCAGGTGCGTGGGCACGCCGTCGAGCAGGCCTTCGGGCGCAGCCTCGCCCGCCGCCACAGCCTTGTCCTTGGCAGCCTTCTCGGCAAGCTTGACCTCGTCCCAAATCTTGAGCACCTCGTCGGGGTTGTCGGCATCCGCATCGCCAAACACGTGCGGGTGGCGGCGAATGAGCTTGGCGTCGATATCGCGCGCCACGTCGGCCAGCGTAAACTCGCCGGCGTCCGCCGCAATCTGCGCATGCAGCACCACCTGCATGAGTACGTCGCCTAGCTCCTCGCGAAGGTGTGCCGCGTCGTCGGCCTCGATGCAGTCGAGCGCCTCATAGGCCTCCTCGATCATGTTCTTGCCGATGCTCTGATGCGTCTGTTCGCGGTCCCACGGGCAACCATCGGGCTGACGCAGACGCCAGATGGTCTGCACCAGATGCTGCAGCTCGGCCGACGCGTCGACCAGCGTGGACAAATCGCGCGAGCCCTCGGCATTTTGCTGAGCCATGTGCTGCGCCATGGTTATTCCTCCTCCAGGATCACGTGACGGAACGCGCCGCCCTCGTAGATGCCGTAGCTGTGCGTACCGTCCTTGGGAATACTCACGCTGCCGGGATTGAAGAGCCACAGGCCCGGGTGAGTCTCGCTTGCCTCGTTAACCTTGATGTGCGTGTGGCCGTAGACGAGCGCGGAGCCCTCGGGCAGTGCGGGCGCGTGGTCGACGCTGTTGTGCATGCCGGCGCCAAAGACGTGGCCGTGCGTCAGGAACAGCTCGCGGCCGCTCTCGTCAAACAGCGTGGCGTAGTCGGCCATGACAGGAAAGTCGAGGACCATCTGGTCGACCTCGGCGTCACAGTTACCGCGCACCGCGATGATGCGGTCGGCCAGGGCGTTGAGCAGCGGAATCACGCGCTTGGGGGCGTAATCGCGCGGCAGGTCGTTACGCGGGCCATGGTAGAGCAGGTCACCCAGCAGCACAATACGGTCGGGCTGCTCGGATTCGATGGCGGTGCAGAGGCGCTCGGCCCAGTATGCCGAGCCATGGATGTCGGAGGCGATGAGGTATTTCATGGTGGTCCTTTCGGGTGGGTTTGATGGGGCTGGGCGCGGCGTGCCACCGGCCGCGTTACTCAAATCGAAGCGCCGCGCTCTGAGCCGCCTGCATCACGCGCTGGAGCGGCACGTTGTGCGCGCGGGCGAGACGGGCGCAGTCTTCGTACTCGGGAGCCGTGCGCTCGCTGCCGTCGGGCAGGGTCGCCACCTTGACGGACACCTCGCCCCAAGGCGTCGCCACCTGCTCAAAGCGACGTGGCAAGCAAACACGCTCCATGACTTGGCGACGAATGCCGTTGGTCGTGGTTTCCAAAAAGATAATCGTCTGTAGGCGCTCGATATCCTCGTGCGAGCAGATCACCTGCAACTGCCATCCGGGGCGGCCCTTTTTGCAGTAGAGGGGCAGCCAGTGCACCTCGCGGGCGCCGGCCTCGCGCAGGCGGTCGGCGGCGTAGGCGAGCACCTCGGGCGACGCGTCATCGATGTCGCACTCCAGCTTGACGATAGTTTCAGGCGCATCGGTCTCGCGAGACAGCGGAGATGTACTTCCACGTTGCATACGGTCCGGATCCTTTCCGCACGGGCTCGTTTTATTCACCCAAACGCTAGCACATCGGACGTGGCACAGGCATGACTTTCGTCCATCGCCGCCCTCGCCCCCATCCAAACGTGTACGTCAGCCTCCAAACATGTCATTTTTTGCAGCTTTTGGAGGCTGATGTACACGTTTTGGGAGCGCAAGCGAGGCCGCACCGCGCGTCGCGCAGCCTTTCCAATCGATTTCGACCCCCGGCGTGTCCGGCGTGTTGAGAGCTGCGCCATTACAATGAAGCGGATTCGCTTGACGCAAAGGAGCCGCCATGCCTGCTTGCCCGCTGGTCGATTGCCACACCCACACCTCGTTCTCGGACGGTCATGCCTCGTTTGAGGACAACGTTCGCGCCGCTGCTGCGGCCAGCTGCCGCGTCATGGTCTCGACCGACCATCTCACCCTGCCCGTCAGCATGGATGCCAACTGCGAAGTGCAGGTTACTGAGGGCGACCTGCCGGCGCATCGTCTGGCTTTTGAGGATGCCCGCAAGCTTGCCGCGCAGATCGCGTCGGAGCTCGAGCTTATCTATGGCTTTGAATGCGATTGGTACGAGGGCTGCGAGCCTTTGGTTGAGCGCTGGTCCCAGGGCGCCGTCGTGCGCCTGGGCAGTGTGCATTGGATTGGCAACCCAGGCGATATCATAGCCGGCGCCGCGGGTACGGCGGGAACGGAAAACGTCGCTCGTCCCGATACGCCCGATTCGCGCTGCGGCTGGATCGACGATGACGCCAATCTGCATGTTTGGGAAAACTTAGGCGTGCGCGGCGTGTGGGAGCGCTACGTCGACGACTGGTGCCGCGCCTGCGAGAGCCCGCTCAACTTTGATGTAATGGCTCACCCCGACCTGGTCATGCGCTTTTCGAAGGAAGGCTTTGCGCCCGACTTTGACCCCGCACCGTTTTGGCAGCAGATGGCCGAGTGCGCGCACGATACGGGCCGCCGCGTTGAGGTCTCGACGGCCGCACCGCGTAAGGGCTTGGACGACTACTACCCCGCAACCGGTCTTTTGCGCTGCTTTGCCCATGCCGAAGTGCCGATCACCTTTGGCTCGGACGCGCACCGCGCCTGCGATATCTGCTGGAGCATCCGCGAGGCCCAGGCCCACGCCTACGACTGCGGTTATCGAACCTTCGACATCCCCCACCTCACCGGAGAATGGGAGTCCACACCCCTCGCCTAACTAGTCGTTTAAGAACGTCCCCAATGACTAGTGGCGGCGGGCGTTGAGTTCGCCGGCAAGCTCGTCGAGGGTGATACCGTAGCGCTCAAGGGTTACGAGCAGGTGGTAGACCAGGTCGCCGGCCTCGTAGCGGATGTGATCGTGATCGTTATCCTTGCAGGCCATGATCACCTCGCTCGACTCCTCGGCAAGCTTCTTGAGCAGCTCATCCTCGACGTCGGTCAGCAGACGCGCGGTATAGCTCTCCTGCGGCGATGCATCACGACGACCGTGAATCACCTCGGCCAGACCTGTCAGCGTCTCACCGATATTTCCATCCTGAATGTTTGCGGTGCGCACACCCATAGTTCAATCCTTTCTGGTGGCCGAGCGTCTAATCGAGCGCCCGCCCTACGCGAGTTTCTTAAAGAAGCAGGTACGGTTGCCGGTGTGGCAAGCCGGGCCCGGAGAGTCAACCTTGACCAGCAGCGTATCGCTATCGCAGTCGGCCCAGAGTTCCTTGACCTCCTGCATATTGCCGCTCGTCGCGCCCTTATTCCAGAGCTCCTGACGGCTGCGGCTCCAAAACCACGTGGTACCGGTCTTGAGCGTCAGCCCCACCGACTCCTCGTTCATCCAAGCAACCATAAGCACCTCGCCGGTGTCATATTGCTGAACCACACAAGGAATCAGCCCCCTGGCGTCGTATTTGAGCTCGGACGCAGTTGTCACTTGCTCCATTTAAAAATCCAATCTCACGGGAATTCCCTGCGATGCCATATACTCTTTGACTTCGCGAATGCTGAAGGTTCCAAAGTGAAAGACGCTTGCCGCCAGCACGGCATCGGCCTCGCCCTCGATCACGCCCTCGGCAAAATGCTCGAGCGTGCCCACACCGCCGCTCGCGATCACCGGAATCGGCACCGCGCGCGCCACGGCGCGGGTGAGCGCCAGGTCAAATCCGGCCTTGGTGCCGTCGCGGTCCATACTGGTGAGCAAGATCTCGCCGGCGCCGCGACGGGCCGCCTCCTCGGCCCACGCCACCGCGTCGATACCCGTGGCGTTGCGGCCGCCTGCGGTAAAGACCTCCCACTTGTCGGCACCAGATGCGCCGGGCAAACCGACGCGCTTGGCATCGATCGCCACGACCACGGCCTGGCTGCCAAACGCCGCGGCAGCCTGGCTAATCAACGACGGATCGCGCACGGCGGCAGAGTTAAGCGACACCTTGTCGGCGCCGGCTGCAACCATGGTGCGCATGCCCGCCAGGTCGCGAAAGCCGCCGCCCACGGTATAGGGAATAGCGAGCTCCTCGGCCGCATGCGCCGCCATCTCGATGGTCGTCGCGCGGTTGTCGCTCGTGGCGGTAATGTCCAGGAAGACAACCTCGTCCGCACCCTCGCGGTCGTAGGCGCGGGCTAGCTCCACCGGGTCGCCCGCATCGCGCAGGCTCACAAAGTTGACGCCCTTGACCACGCGGCCGTCCTTGACGTCCAAGCAGGGAATCACGCGTTTGGTAAGCATGGGCTACTCCTCCCCTCGGGCGGCGGCCAGCGCCTGCACCAGCGTAAAGTTGCCCTCGTAGAGCGCGCGACCGGTAATGGCACCTTCAATCGCGCCCTCACCCACTGCAGCCAGCGCACGGATGTCGTCGAGCGTCGAGATACCGCCCGAAGCCACGACGGGAAAACCCGCGACCTCGGCCACATGGCGATACGCCGCCACATCGATGCCCGTCTGCATGCCATCACGCGCGATGTCGGTATATACCAGATGCTTAAAGCCCAGCTCGGAAAGCTGCGCCACGGCGTCGTCGAGCGCCACGCCCGCGCCGTCACGCCAACCGTTCACCTTGACCTGGCCGTCGTGTGCGGCAATGTCGGCCACCAACAGCTCGCCAAAGCCTTGGGCCGCCACCTCGGCAAAACCCGGCTCGGTCACGAGCACCGTGCCTAGTGCGATGCGGCGCGCACCGTAGCCGGTCAACTCGTCGATGCGCGCGAGCGAGCGGACGCCGCCGCCCACGTCCACGGACAGACCGTCGACGCCGCAGATGGCCTTAATCGCCGCCGAGTTGGCAGCGCATGTGTCCTCGTCCTCGCCAAAGGCAGCGGACAGGTCGACGACGTGCACCCAGCTTGCGTCCTGCTCGGCAAACGAGCGAGCAACGGCCACGGGGTCGTCGGAATATACCTTGCAGCGGCTGCGGTCGCCACGCTCCAGGCGCACGACCTTGCCGCCGATCAGATCGATTGCGGGAAACAGGATCATCGGCCAGCCTCCTCGACGATGTTGACGAAGTTCTTAAGGATGCGCTGACCCAGCGCGGAGGATTTCTCGGGATGGAACTGGCAGCCCCACACGTTGCCATGGCGCACGATGCACGGGAAGCTCCGCGTATAGTGCGTGCGCGCCAGCACATCGGCGGCATCGGCGTCATCGGCCACCGCATAACTGTGGGTAAAGTACATGTTGGCACCCTCGGCAAAACCAGCAAGCAGCGGATCGGCCGCGCCGGCGGGCGTCATGTGCACCTGGTCCCAGCCCACGTGCGGCACCTTCAGGCGGCTCGACTCCAAGCGCGTGCACGAGCCGCGCATAATACCCAGGCCATCGACCCAGGGACCGCCAGCCTGCTCGGAGACGTCGCCGTCCGTGGCAACACCCTCGTCCGCCGGCACACCCTCGTCGCCGCGCTCAAAAAACAGCTGAAGGCCCAGGCAGATACCGAGCAGTGGAGTTCCGGCGGCGACGGCATCGAGCACCTGTCTCTTATACACATCTCCGAGCC
>URZB01000030.1 GCA_900552295.1 uncultured Collinsella sp. | reverse complement strand
CAAATCGCTGCTCCTCGTCGATAATCACCAGGCCCAGGTTCTTGGGGTTCACATCGGCCGAAAGCAGGCGGTGCGTGCCGATGAGCACATCGATCGTGCCCTCGGCAAACGCTTTGAGCGCGCGCTTCTGCTGCGCCGGCGTGCGGAAGCGACTGAGCACCTCGACCTCAAGGCCAAACGGGGCAAAGCGCTCAAAGAAGGTCTCGTAGTGCTGCTGGGCCAGAATGGTTGTGGGGCAGAGCACCATGACCTGACGGCCGGAGTCCACGCACTTAAACGCCGCGCGTAGAGCGACCTCAGTCTTGCCAAAGCCCACGTCGCCGCACAGCAGGCGGTCCATGGGCTTGGGCGCCTCCATGTCGGCCTTGATATCGGCGATGGCCTCCAGCTGGTCGCGCGTCTCGTCGTAAGGGAAGCTCTCCTCCATCTCGATCTGCTCGGGCGTATCGGGCGGACAGGCGATACCGGTAATCGACGAGCGGCGCGTATACAGGTCGACCAGGTCAAACGCCAGCTTTTTGGCGTTCTTGCGCGCCTTGTTGGTGGCACGCGTCCAGTCGGCGGTGTTGAGCCTGGTCAGGCGCGGCTTGTCGCCGTCGGGGCCAACGTAGCGCGTGATGCGGTCGACCTGTTCGAGCGGCACGTAGAGCTTGTCGCCATCGGCATATTCCAGCAAAAAGTAGTCGCGTTCCTTGCCGCCCACTTCCTGGCGCGCGATCTCGCTAAAGAGCGCGATGCCGTGGGTAGCGTGCACCACGTAGTCGCCCGGCTTAAACGGGAAGGTGATCTGCGTAATGTCAACCTTGCGGCGGCTGCGCGCGCGGTTGGCATCCATGCGGGCATTGAGGTCGGCGATCGAGAACACGGCCAAATTGGCGTCGGGCACCACCACGCCCTGCGGCAGGGCAGCGTCAACAAAGGTCACGCGCCCGCGCGAGATGGTGGGCACGGCAGCGCCGGCGGCAGCCTGCGCGGCGCCCGCCTCGAGCGAGCGGGCGTTGAGCGCGTCGGCCTTACGCTCGCGAATGGAAGCATGGGCCTCCTGGCGTGCGGCACGGTCGGCGGAATCCGCCGCTGCCACGCGCACGCGGTCGCCGATAGCGCCGACATTTTCGGGCGCCGCGGTCAGCGATTCCTCAAAGGTAATGCCCTCGTCGCCAAAGGTGAGCTCCATCGACTCGCGCGCACCGCGGTCGGGGATGGCAAACACGCAGGCGTAGCGCTTGCCCACGACTTCCTGAATGCGCGTCATAAAGCGATTGTCCGAGCCCGCAATGGCCGGCTGCTCAATCTTGAGCTCCGCCGTCACCGCGCCGCCGGCACGGATCAGGCTCACGTAGTTCAGGCGCTGCTGGGCACCAAAATCGAGCTGCTGGGCACGTACATACAGGCCATCCAGCCGGTCAATCCCTGCCTCGCCAGCACGCGCCTCGATATCCTCGTAGGCACGCAGGCAATCGTCGAACAGCGAGCGCGGCTCGGACAGAACCACGAGTGCCTTGCCGCTCACGTGCGCCAACGGGCTTACGGTCTGGCCGTACATCACCGGCAAAAAGCGGTCGAGCTCGGGCGTGACGATACGCGCATCCACCATCTCGAGCAGCGCCGCCAGTTTGCTGTCGTCCTGGCTGGCGCGATAGAGCGCCACATGCATGTTGTGGACGGCCTCGTCGGTAAGCGCCAGCTCACGGCAGGGGAAGATCTCGATACTGTCCTCGTTACCGATGGTCTGCCCCGTTGAGCTCACCATGCGGCGGATGCGGTCAATCTCATCGCCGAAAAACTCAATGCGCACGGGCGCCTTTTCCTGCGCGGGAAACACCTCGACGGTGTCACCGTGCACGCGGAACAGACCGGGCGCATCGGCGGCACCGGCATTGGTGTAGCCCATGCCCACCAGGCGCTGCGGCACCTCGTCAAAGGGAATCTCCTCGCCCACCGCAAAGGTCGTGGACTCCCAATAGTGGCTCTCGACCGGCGGCACGCAACGCAGCAGCGCACGGGCCGAGGCAACCATGATGCAGTTGTCCCCGCGCACGATGCGTCCCAAGGCCTCGCAGCGCTGCGCCACCACGGCGTCGTCGGGCGCCTGCTCGCGCCACGGATAATCCTTGCGCTCGGGGAAACGGCACACATGCGCCAGGCCCACGTAGGCGGCCAGGCTGCGCGCAGCGCGATCGGCCGCGTCCTCGCCGCTCACGATATAGACCGTGGGGCGCGGACGGCGCGCAAACTGGGCCGCCGCCATAAGCGTGCGACCCGACTGCGACACGGCCAACGTCACGTCCTCGCCGGCATCGAGCCCGGCCTCGACGGTCTGCAGCGCCTCGGCAGTGTAGAGCTGCGCGGCTATTCGGTGAATGAGCATGCTGTTCCTCCGGCATTGCAACGCCAAAAGCCCGCCGAGGCAAGCTCGGCGGGTATGCGGCGGATTTCATTGCCTGTCATGGTAGCGCATGGAGAGGACTCCGGCTCAAGGGCAAACCCAGCCCCGCAAAAAACGCCAGACGAAGATGCGTTCCGCCCTACCCCGCTACGCGCACGCTGGGGCACAAATCTGCCAGCGGACACTCGTCACACTTGGGTTTGCGGGCGTCGCAGACCTCGCGACCGAAGGTGATCCACTGATGGTTAACCGACTCCCAATACTCGTGCGGCAAAATCTTGAGCAAATCCTGCTCGGTCTTGAGCGGCTCCTTTGCATGCGTCTTGGGACTCAGCATCAGGCGGTGCGCAATGCGGTTGACGTGCGTGTCCACCGCAATGCCCTCCACGATGCCATACCCCACGTTGAGCACGATGTTCGCCGTCTTGCGTCCCACGCCCGGCAGCTTCACGAGTTCCTTCATGTCGGCCGGCACCTCGCCGCCATAGTCGGCGACGATCATCTGCGCGGCCTCGACGGCATGCTTGGCTTTGCTCTTGTAGAAGCCGAGTGACTTGATGGTGTCTGCCACGTCAGCCACGCTCGCCCCGGCCATGGCCTCGGGCGTGGGCCACTGGGCAAACAGCCGCGGCGTCACCTTGTTGACCTGCGCATCGGTCGTTTGCGCCGAGAGCAGCACCGCGATCAGCAGGCGGAAGGGATTCTCGTGGTCCAAAAAGCACTCGACCGGGCCATAGCGACGGTTGAGGCGCTCACACACCTCGATGGCGCGCTCGCGCTTGGCGGCATTGGTCTCGCGTGGCATAACGACTCCTCGGCTCAACGGCACAATAAACTTATGGGCACAATTGTCCCACGTCCGAGACGCTTACGCCTCCAAGAATGCGCCGGTCTGACGGCTCCACAGGCTCGCGTACTCGCCACCCGCCTCGACGAGCTGCGCATGCGTGCCGTCCTCGACGATCTCGCCATCGGCCAGCACCACAATGCGGTCGAGCGCCGCCACGGTGGACAGGCGGTGCGCCACCACAATGGAGGTACGTCCACGCATCAGGTTTTCGAGCGCCTCCTGCACCAGCGCCTCGGACTCGCTGTCGAGGGCAGAGGTCGCCTCGTCGAGCACCAGAATCGGCGCGTCGGTTAGGATGGCGCGGGCGATAGCCACGCGCTGACGCTGGCCGCCCGAGAGCTTGACGCCGCGCTCGCCCACCATGGTGTCAAAGCCACGGGGCAAGCGGTCGATAAACTCCAGGGCATTGGCCAGGCGCGCGGCCTCGCGAATCTGCTCATCAGTGGCGTTGGGACGACCGTAGGCAATGTTTTCGCGAATGGAGCGGTGAAACAGCAGCGCCTCCTGCGGCACGTAGGCAACCTGGCGGCGCAGGCTCTGCTGCGTGCAGCGCGAGACGTCCTGGCCGTCCACGAGCACACGGCCGCCCTGCACATCGTCCAAGCGCAACAGCAGCTTGGTGAGCGTCGACTTGCCCGAGCCCGATTTACCCACCAGGCCCACGCGCTGGCCCGCCGCCACGTGAAGCGTCAGGTCGTCGAACACGTTCTCGCCCGCCGCAGCGTCACGATATGCAAAGCTCAGGTGCTCAAAATCAATCGCGCCCTCGGTCACTTTGAGCTCAGGGGCGTCCGGATCGTCTGCCACCAAACGTGGCTCGTCCAGCACGCGCGTCATCTCGGCCGCATCGCCCAGCGCGCGGTTAATGCGCTGCATCATGGAGCTTACGTAGTTCAGGCGCATGGTGAGGTTATAGGTGTAGGTAAAGATCATGACGAGCGAGCCGGCCGAGATGCCAAACCACGCGTTGCCGCCCGCCACGAACACACTCACCACGGCCATGGTGATGACGATAAGGCCCGAGGTCGTAAAGTTGCGCTGCATCATGGCGTGCATCGAGACCGTCTCGGCGTCGCGCGCGGCACGATCGGCGGCGTCGAACAGATCGCGTTCAAAGTCCTCGCGCCCACAGGTCTTGACGGCCAAGATGTTCGTGACCGCGTCGGAGAGCACGCCCGAGAGCTTGTTCTGCGCAGCGGACGTCGCGGCCGAAAGCGGCATGATGCGCTTGTACATAAGCCAGACAAACGCAATGTAGACGGCCATGATGCACACCAGGATCACGGTAAATGTGGGCACCACCGGGGCGAGCGCCGCCACCGTGCAGATGACCGAGGTGATGGTGGGGATGAGCGAATACACCGTCACGTCGACCAGCCCCGTATAGCCGCTCATAAAACGGCTCGTCTGGCTCACGAGCGATCCGCCAAAGCGGCTGGTATGGAATGTCATGGATTGGTTGGAGAGCGTGTCAAAGCACAGGCGCGCCAGGTGATAGTTGCCCGCAATCTCGAGCTTGTAGACGGTGTAGTCCTGCAACTTGGAGAGGATCTGACCCACCAGGTTAACGAGTACGAGCGCCAGGATATAGGGGCCGAAGACCTCAAACACCTGGTCGCCCGCCACGGGACCGGCTTGAACGCGGTCGACAATGAGGGCCATCACATAGGTATTGGCAAACGTCAGCAAAAAGATGTAGCCCGCCGACGAGAACACCGAGAGAAAGACAATCAGCGGCTGCGTGCGCGTGACACCCCAAAACCGCTGCAGCGTGCGGCGCACGGTGGAGCGGCTGAGCGGGCTGGTGCTTCTCTGAGACATGGGCTTCCTTTCACGTCTGATAGGGAGAAACGCCATTGTTGCACATTGGAGCACACTCCAGACAAGTGCGATACGAAAAGCGGTGGGGCGCCCGCGTTTGTGCCGGTGCCCCACCGTCTTGTTGCAATTAGTCCTCGTCTTCTTGGTCCGCGAGAAGGCCCGCGGGCGTGAGTCCCAAGATCTCATCGGCTTGGTCGGCGTCTTCCAGCGCGTCGATATCCTTGAGCTTGCGCTCCATAACGTTGGTGCGCGTGGTGATGATGCCCTCGACCGTTTTGCCCGCGGTCTCGATCTGCTGCTGGGCGCGGCGCAGCGCCTTTTGATAGCGCGGCAGCTCGGCCTTGACAGCGGAGAGCACGCGCAGTACATCGTCGGTGCGTTTTTGCAGCCTAAACGTCTGGTAGCTCATCTGCAGGCTGTTGAGGATGGCCGCCATGGTGCTGGGGCCGGCAACGTTGACGTGATAGTCGCGGCCCAGGGTCTCGATAAGCCCGGGGCGGCTGACGACCTCGGCGTACAGCCCCTCAAACGGAACGAACATAATGCCAAAGTTGGTAGTCGCGGGCACGCTCAGATACTTTTCGCAGATGTCCTTTGCCTCGCGCTTCACCATCATATCGAGCGTCTTGCGCGCTGCGGCGACGGCCTCAGCGTCACCCGACTCCTGGGCGTCGAGCAGATGCTCGTACGCATCGCCCGGGAATTTGGAGTCGATCGGCAGCAGCACGGGATCACCCTCGTCCACCGGCAGCTTGACAGCAAACTCAACGCGCTCCGAGGCGCCGGGCTTGGTGGCAACGTTTTCCAGATACTGGTCGGGCGTAAGGATGTCCGCCAGGATTGCGCCCAGCTGCACCTCGCCCAAAATGCCACGCGCCTTCACATTGCCCAGCACGCGCTTAAGGTCGCCCACGCCGGTGGCGATGGACTGCATGTCGCCCAGGCCCTTGTACACGGCCTCGAGCTGGTCGCTCACCTGCTTAAACGATGCCGACAGTCGGTCGTTGAGCGTGCGGGAGAGCTTCTCGTCCACCGTCGCACGCATTTGATCGAGCTGCACGTTGTTGTCTTTGCGGATGGCGCCCAGCTGAGCATCGACCGTTTCGCGCACCTTGTCCAGGCGATGCTCGATACCCTCGCGGTTGGCACCGAGCTGTTGGGCCGTCTCGCGGCGCAGGTCATCCATCCGGTCACCAGCTTGCGAAAACTCACGTGCGATGGTCAGGTAACGTTGCTGCTCCACGGCCGCATCTGTCGTCTGCTGCTGCGCGATGGCATTGGCCGTGCGGCGAGTTTCGGCCAGCGCGACGTTCAGGGCATCGAGCGCGTTGTTGGCCTGCTCGAGTGCTGCCAGCGTTTCCGCGCTACTGTCGCCACGCTCCCGCAACTCGGCACGCAGGCTCTTGAGCTGGAGGGCGCAAGCCACAGCAACCCCCACCGCCACCAAGGCGATCACAACAAGCACGATATCAATAGCAGACATAGACTCCGCCCAACAAACTCAATCGGTCATCAATCAAAACCGCGATCAATCTTACCCCGCCACACACACGGATCACTCACTGCCTTGCAGACAAATTTCTCTTAGAGCCGCGGACGCTAAAACGCTAGCTCTCCCAGCCGGTGCGGATGGTTGTTATGACGTCGCCTAGGCGCTGGCCCAGGGCTGACAGATGTTGGAGCACCTCGTTGGGCGATGCGCCGTTGAGGATGCACGTGAGGGCATACGACGCCAGAAAGATGGCCGCAAGCCCTAACGGGATGAGCACGATCATCGCCAATATGCGCAAGCGCTGGCCCACACGGCGACGACGCGCACGACGCTTGTCGAACGCGAGCTCCTGCGCATATGAATCTTGCTGTACGGAATAGGCCTCTGGCGCCGATTTACACCCGGGCACAGCTGCAGGTACAGCAGCGGGCACGACATTTTGCGCAAAGGGCTGGGCTGCCGCCCCTTGCATTTGCATCTCCATGAGTCGTTGCTGCTGACGCAGCATGCGCTCAGCTTGTTGCTGCGGAGTCTCAAGAAACAGGTCCATGTTGGCCTCCAAAGTCGGAGCATTCGACGCTTACGACCAGCATCCCGCACCGCCATGACCGCGACAACGCAATCGCCGGCAATAGCCACAAAGTTTCTTTTGCTCAAAAGCTGTCGAAAAGCTCAACAACTCCCCTACCAGCACTTTCTCTGAGCTTTTTTCGCCAGCAATCTTTTGGCCTTCCACCCTTACGCCAACTGACCAAAATCTAACCAAAAGCTTGACGAAAATTGTGGAGACCGGGACCCCACACAAAAAGTGCCGCCCCAAAGGGGCGGCACACAAACCAATCTATTAGCCAAAACTCGTTGGCAAGCCCGCGTCGTCAGACCCGCGGCGCATGCCTTTGCCTCGCGTGACTCTGCGAAGCCGTGAGCGAGAGGGAAAGGGATGCGCCGCGGGTCTGACGTCCGGAGCGGTGAAACCAGCAGTTGCCCTGCGCTCCGTGGTCGGTGAGGACAGACTACATGCCCGCGAGACCGCGGGCGGCGGTGGCGCACATAAACGCCAAGGCTAAAATCACGAGCGAGCCCGCAATATCGGCCACCACGCCCGCAAAGCGACGCTCAAACAACCAGCTCTCAAAGTGCGGGGCGACGTTGCGCCAAACACGCCACAGCAAGATGCCCATACCGATGACGCCCGGGATATTGAGCAGTAGGATCTCGGAGCACAAAAGACCGATCAGGTTGCCGGCGGCAAAACCAGCGTCGCCCTCGCAGTATTTGCGATAAATCATGTACAACATGTACGCCACAAACGGCTGCAGGCACGCAGAGATAAACGTAACCACCATCGAGGGGTCCTGAGAAAAGACATCGGTGAGTTTATCGACACTCGTGGCATCTTTCGAAGCCAAGAACAAGCCAATGACCACCACGGGCACCACGCCCAAGATAACCTCGACCAGAGTAAACAACTTAGCAGTCAGATCCTCGCTAGCCGTATTGAGGTGAGGCGCCCACTCAGGATGAGCATGCGCGCCAACCTTCTTGTCCTTCTCGACACGATCGACCTTTTTACCCTCGGCAACCCGACGACCAGGATCCTTGCGAGTTCCCGCCGCAGCAACCCGAGCCCGAGACTTCTTACCCATAACCAACACCTCACAAGAGGAAACGAATAGCCAACGCTACCCAGTGTACCCTCTAAGCAACGTCACCGCCCCAACCGGCCCCCACAAAAACGTGCCGCCCCATAAGGGGCGGCACACAAACTTCTTATCAGCTTTTCTGTAACGAGCACGCGACGACCCAACGCCGGAGCGCAGGGCGGGAAATGCCTTTGCCTCGCGCGACCCTGCGCAGCCGTGAGCGAGAGGGAAAGGCATTTCCCGCCCTGCGCTCCGCAGCAGCCAGCGCCAAGCGCTAGTAGTTCACCACCTGCTCCTCAAAGTACGCCTTCGGGTGGTTACACACCGGGCACACCTCAGGCGCCTCGGCACCAACGTGCAGGTGCCCGCAGTTCAGGCACTTCCACACCTTCACGCCCTCACGCTCAAACACCTCGCCCGACTCGATGCGCTCGACGAGTTTGTTGTAGCGCTCCTCGTGGGCCTTCTCGACGGCGGCGACGCCACGGAACTTCTCGGCGATCTCGACAAAGCCCTCCTCCTCGGCGGTCTTGGCGAACTCGTCGTACATCGTGGTCCACTCGTAGTTCTCGCCCGCAGCGGCGTCGCGCAGGTTGTCCAGAGTGCCCGGAACGGCGCCGTCGTGCAGATACTTAAACCACAGCTTGGCGTGCTCGGACTCGTTGCCCGCCGTCTCGGCAAAAATATTCGAGATCTGAACGTAGCCGTCCTTTTTGGCCTTGGATGCATAGTAGCGATACTTGGTGTGTGCCTGGGACTCACCGGCAAAAGCGGTCTCGAGGTTCTTCTTGGTTTGGGAATTCTCAAAATCCATAGGTGTACTTCCCTTCAACGCATGCCGCCCACAGACTTTGAGCGGCCTTGCTTTAAGGATGCCCTCATGCCGAGAATTTAAACCTTACAATCCCGTTCTTCAGATTCGAGTGAGCTACACACTCAGCCAACGATCGCCCTCGGAGCCGCAAAAGCCCTCGCGCTCCAGATCGGCAAGAATGCTTGCGACCAGCTCGCGCTCGACCGGCTCTCGGCCGGCTGCCGTCTCCATCTCGTTAACGCCTGCAACGGCTTCATCGAGCGTAATACCTGCCGGTTGTCCATCGCGCGCCGCCAGCAGCATGCGCACAATGTGGGCGCGCTTTTGGCGACGCGAGCCCTCAAACTTGGACTGACGACTATAGCCCGCCGACCGCCTGGACGGATTGGGCAGCGTCTTTTTAAGATGCGCGCCGTAATCCAGCAACGCGTAATACCATGCGCGCGGCGTGTCGGCATCGTCTTGAGGCACGGCAAAGGGCGCAATCTCATCCGCCGCCGCACCAGGGGCCGCCGGACAGGCGGCTTGAATCAGCGGCACCAGCTCGCGATCGGGAACGGCCGGCACATCGGGAAAGAAATGATGCAAAAAGACCGTGCGCACATTGGTCTCTAGATACACGCCTGGAAGATCAAACGCAAACGAACGGATGCCCTGCGCCGTTGCCGGGCCAATGCCGGGCAGAGCGACCAAGTCACGCGTCTCACGCGGAAACTCCCCGTCCCAGTCCTCTACAACGCGCTGAGCGGCCCCATGAAGCGCCAGAGCGCGTCGGTTGTAGCCCATGCCCTGCCAAGCGTCCAAAACATCGGAAGGCGCGGCCTGGGCAAGCGCCTGCACAGTCGGAAAACGATCGAGCCACACCGGCATGCGCGCCTCCACACGCGGCACCTGCGTTTGCTGCAGCATGACCTCAGAAAGCCAAATGATGTACGGATCGCGTGTGCGGCGCCACGGAAGGTCGCGATAACGCAGGACCCCTTCCGAACGAATCATCGAACGAAAGGGGTCCTGAATCATGGCTATGCTCCTTATGCGGCGCTATTCCTCCCGGTAAGCGCACGCGCAGGTGGCGTACTCGGGAAACGCTTCGCGGTCGGCGAACTTGGGATCGACGGCCGGGAACTGGCGGTGAGCGACGATGTCGCCGAGCGAAACGGAATCGAGGTAGTCGCGCATCAACGCCTGGGCTCCGGCCCACAGGGGATGATAGCAGCACGCGCCCATGCGCGCACAGTCACCATCGGGCGCGGTGCAATCGTTCATAACCATAGGACCCTGAACGGCCTCGACGACCTGGCGGATAGTGACGTCGTCCGGACTGACCTTGAGACGCATGCCACCGTGGACGCCACGCAGGCTCTCCACAATACCGGCCTGGACCAAACCGTGCTGAATCGAGCGGGCAAACGAATACGGGACATTGACCTCTTCGGCAGCGGTGCGAACAGAAAGCAAACGCTCCGGATCCTCGGCAAGCATCGCCAGCATGCGAAGGGCGTAATCAGTCTTCCTCGATATGTCCATTTTTCCCCTTTCAAGGAATACGAACAGCTCGAACGAGCTCCGGGGCCGAGCTTGTGTCGAGACGCTAAATGACCGCCAGGACATCCAAATGGTAAATCGGATATCCACTGAGTGCCGCGCTTGGAGCGAAATGCATCAGATGCGGCGCACAGTGCAATTTAGTATAACCTAACCCCCTGTCTCGTAGAACAGGTGTTGCGCAACAAAGCTGTTGTTCAGACAGATATACTTATTAGATTTTACTTGCGTTCCCGAAGGCGCGGGGATTCTGGGCGAAGATGCACCAGGGCGATCGTTCTATCGAAACAAAGTGCATCAAACGCAAAAAGCCACGTCCGAAGACGTGGCTTTAATTGCGTTGGCGGGAAGTACGGGGCTCGAACCCGCGACCTCCGACGTGACAG
>URZB01000029.1 GCA_900552295.1 uncultured Collinsella sp. | reverse complement strand
GATATCTGGTTTGTGGCAACCGGCGCCTCGGATTGTGATGGCGCCGGCATGAAGGCCTTCTTGGCTTCGCATCGCGATAAGCTCCGCGGCGTATTCTTCATCAATCTTGAATCCGTCGGCGCTGGCAGGCTTTCGGTGGTGACGGTCGAGGGCGAACAGCAGCTGCTCAAGGGCGATCGCCGCATCATGAACCTGGTCAGCAAGGTGTGCAAGTCGTTCCATGTCGATTGTGGCGCGCTCGAGATGCCCTATGCCAAGACCGATGCCTATGCCGCGCTTGAGGCGAGCCGCCGAGCCCTCACCATCGCCGGCGTGGACGGCACGCGTCTGGCTTGCGCTCGTACCGAGGACGACCTGCCCCACAATGTCAACCCGACGAACATTGCCACGGTATCCGAGGTCGTGACCGAGGTTATCCGCCGTTCGTAGACGGAGCTCTAAGGAGTCAACGTGTTTTCGTATATTAAGCGCCATTGGCCTGTCTACGTGATTTTGACCTTGATTGCCATTGCGTTAGGATTTGGGGCTGCCTACATCGTGGGTGCAAAGGGCTCGACCCCCGCCTCCGCAATCAGCGAAGAGGTGGAGCAAGAACAGAGTACGGGTGCCGATGGGATTCCTGAGTCCGAGCAAGCAATCGTTGATGGTGGATCTTCGTCTGCAGAGTAGATACGGCGATTTACATGATTGAAAGCGGGCGAGCCAGGGGACTGTCTCGCCCGCTTTTTCATCGCGCTAGCGCTTCTTTGGGATCGACCTAAGGCGAGCGAACCATAGGGCTGCGACACCCGAGGTCAGGAGCGCGGTGATGCAAGCGGCGATGGGAGCTGATCCTGTTGCCGGTAGGTCCTGCGGTAGGGTACAGCGTTGAATGACGCTGTCCTCGTCATGTGACTCAAGTTTATCGCCGCCGCCGTTGCGGCAAAGATCGACGCGCGCGCTGTTGGTGAGTGCGGTTTGGGGCGTATAAGCCGACGTTGCCTGCATGTGTACGACTGCGCCCCGAGCGTCTGTGCCAAGGATTGCTTCGGCATCGTCAAGGTCGTCGTGCTCATCTTTGAGATCATCGCGGGTCCAAGAATCCACATCGCTTCGAGTCGTAAAGTCGGCGGCTACCGCACCGTATTCAATTCGAATGCCCGTTACGACGGTATTGGACGCAAGGTCGAGTTCTTTCGCCTCGAGTGTGGTGGATTCCGTGGTCGAGACATCCGCCTTCCAGAGGTGCCAGCCGTCGTAATCGACGAGGCGGCAATCCTCACCCAGACTCTCCCTTACTTCGTCGGACTCAAGCCAAGGATTTTCGTGCCCATCGTCAAGTGTCGCGTTTGCCGGCTCATCGACGTCTGTCGAGTCCAACGGCGTCGTGCGATACCACACGTTGCACAGACCGTTGAGGTCGCCGATGGCGACGGGGGTTTCGATTGAGACGAATCTCGCCGTATCGTCCTCGGCACACTCAAGATCATCGGTAATTGTGAACTCATCAACCCAGGTAGCGGAATCGTTTCGAGCGTCGATGGTATAGGAGAAAAGTCCATCCGTATTAGTTTGCGTTGCGGCGCGATTTTTACCATCGCCGTTAGCCAACAGGCCCTTTTCGATAGGTTGGACAAGTTCCTGACGCTTGTCGACCTGTCCCTTGATCTCGATGGGCGCATCCTTCATCGCGACGGATTGGACTTCTCCCGTATCCTTTATTTCAAACGTTATTTCCTCGGCAAGGTCATAGGTCCGCGGAGACATCATTTCGCGCAACGAGTAGGTGCCGGGTGCAAGATGTTCGACGCGGTGTGGCTTGTCGGATGAGGTCCAGGAGTCTATTTCGGTTTTATCGGGACCATATAAGGTGAGTTGTGCGCCTTCCACTTCCTGCTCACCGCTTGCATCGACCTTGGAGATATCAACCTTGGTGTAATCGTCGGATACGTTAAGCCGTGCTTCTACAACGGGTGTTTTCTGGTCGGCATAAGTAAGGTCGACAATATGGGTTGTCCGATCGAGCAAGAAGCCTGCCGGCGCTTGAGTCTCGACAACCTCGTAGCGTGCGGTGCCAAGTCCCAGCGGGAGGTTGTCCGCGCGTGCTTCTCCAGTTTCATCCGTCGTGATGGTAGCGACAGTCTCACCGTCGAGCGCGGCAATGCTACCGTCGGGGCGCACGATATCACTCGAGGCACGGATCTCAAAGACGGCGCCCGCGAGGCTGCTGCCGTCTATGGCATCGGTTTTAACGATCCTGATGTTTCCGGTCGCGGCGTGGTCATAATACGAGGCGATTGCAACGGGCGTTAGGTTCATGTCGGCGGGTATGTTTACCTCGATCTCCTCGCCGACAAGATAGGGCTCTTTGGCCGAGGTTTCGCGTACATAATAGGTGCCCGGCACGAGCGATTCGGGCAGTGTGACGGTCCCGGTCGCGTCAGTCGTAAAGGTGTCCATTACGTTATGTGTTGGATACCAGCAAGTTTGTGAGACAGATTCGTGATTGCTGTCGAGTAGTTGGAAGGTGAATCCGGCTAGTGGAACAGAAGCGCCTGTTTGGGCATCGCGTTTTACAATCTGGAGATGCGTCGACAGAGCATGGTTGTCCACGATATATTGAAGCTCGGCGCCGTTGGAAATCTGATTGGCCCCGACGGTCCATTCCCCTGCACGTTTAAAACCCTCGGGGACGGTTTCCGGAACCTCGCGAACCGTGTAGCCGGCACGGTCGTATGGGACGGCTCCGTGGACACCGGCGGGTCGCTTGCCTGCGCCGAACCATGCTTCGGGCTGATCTTTGGTGGAGGCAAAGCCATAGACGTTTGTGGTCAGTGTGCCAACAACCTGCTGAGAGCTGTTGCTGACAACCTCAAAGACAACACCTTCCGCCGGCTGCTCCAGGCCGGATTGGTCGCTATTGCCGTAATCCTTGAATTTGGAAATCTCAAGGTCAAAAGCAATGGGGATATCGGAAATGCGAGATTCGATCTCGACCACGCCTGAATCGCCGAGCTGGTCGGCTCCAACGGTATAGGTCCAGCTGTCGTTGGATGGCAGGTAGCCCTCGGGGGCTTTTGATTCGTAGATGGTAAAGGTTCCTAAGGGGACATCGGCGAGGGTGGCCCGACCGCTTTCGTCGGTCGTGAGGATTTGCGCCCATCCAGGGGTTGATTGTGACACACACGTGAACTCTGCTCCTGCGAGTGAAGATCCCACCTGGGGGCCGGCATTCGTCGCGGCATCGAGTTTTACGATACGCAGGTTGATGGTGCCGGGCTGTTCATCAATGGCGACCTGTCCACCGTCATTCCCCGTGGTAAAGGCGATGCGATCACGACGGGGGACATAGCCGGCCGGCGCCTTCGTTTCAACTAGGTAGTATGCCGTGTTGGGCAGAAGTGTTGCTTGCGCCCGACCGTTGCTGTCCATCTGGATGGTGCCGACATGCGCGCCGCTGGCGCTCTCAAAAATATCGAATGTTGCCCCGTCAAACTGATAAGTATTGTTTCCGCTGGTAATGGCGGCGTTTGCAGACTGTTTTTTGAAGGAAACAGAGACCGCCGGCAGTACATAGAGCATGTCTTGACGTTTGCTGCCGCCCGATACGGCTCCTAGATAGCGCCGCGCGCGGTGCGGAGCGGCTTTGATGCTTCCTGATTTTGCGTTGTCGTGGAGCCACCGCGCAGCCGCCACGACTTCATTGTCGGCGGTAAAGTGCCCACTCTTGGTTTTGCCCTGAGCGGTCGTGTAGGAGTAGGTGCCGTCGACATGGGTAGTGCCGTTGAGCATCCATACGGCAAGCTGGGTTGCGGCGCGGGCGCGATCGGGTGAAAGATGGTAGCCGCCAAACGACGTGGCGGTAGGATATCCGTGACAAACGATTGCCGCGAACTCGTCGTCGAGCCACACCCAGCCTTGATCAAAGTTGAGCCATGGGCCGCCCGGCTTGGTGGGGCCGGGGCGCTCCTGGTTCATGCAGTAGGCAATCGAGGCGTCTTGAGCTTCATACTTGCCGATAAAGAAGGGCCCACAATCATCGCTAATAGTGCGGAAGCCGAGCTGGTCGTAGCCATCGACGGCAAATGCGGCTCCCGGTGCCAGGCAGCCGAAAAGCAGGAAGAGGAGCAGGAGCAGCGGACCTGTTGCGATTGCGCTGTGGACAGAGTGCGTGGGTGCGTTGGACATGGCTGCTCCTTATCCCTCGTGCGTCGCACGGGGAGGCTGCGACGCGTAGGATGAGGCTACCCCCGAGGTTCATGCGGGTAAGTACCGGAGCCTGACCAAAAGCTTGCCCAATTCCTGACAAATTGAGCTCAAATACAACAATCAAGCAAAAGTGCAGGTAGAAGATAGGGAGAACAGGAGGCCAAAGGTCCTCATCTCCACAATTGACGCGATTTTCAAACGAATCTCCACAGCTAAAACAAGCATCGCCACCCTTGTATCGAACAAGACAACCGCGTTATACTATCCCCCACATATGCGGGCATCGCCAAGTGGTAAGGCATCAGCTTCCCAAGCTGACACTCGCGGGTTCGAGTCCCGTTGCCCGCTCCAGCTAGAAGCACAAGCACGGCACCATTACGGTGCCGTGCTTTTTTCAATAAAGCGCCGGGACTCGAACCCGACAGGGTGCGAGCGTAAAGCAAACGCGAAGCGTTTGTAGCGAGCAGGCGAAGGCGCCGACAGGCGCCTGAAGCCGGTGCGGATTTGCGAAGCAAATACGCAGACGTCCTCATGGTCGCTCCAATTCCAAAATGTTAGGTTAATGCCTACTGCCCATACTTGCACCTGCGCACGGTACAATGGTTGGGTTACGACCAACGTGCCAATAACCAAAAAGGAGCCGCTATGATCGATCGCTATACCCGCCCGGAGATGGGACACATCTTCTCCCTCGAGAACAAGTACGCCATTTGGCAGGAAATCGAGGTTCTGGCCTGCGAGGCCCAGGCGGAGCTCGGCAAGATCGGTATTTCCAAAGACGAGGCCCAGTGGATCCGCGACCATGCCAACTTTGAGAAGGCGAAGGTCGATGAGATCGAGGAAGTCACGCGCCACGACGTCATTGCCTTCCTGACCAACATGAAGGAATACATCGATGCCGATGTTCCCGAGGGCGACCCCAAGCCCAGCCGCTGGGTTCACTATGGCATGACCAGCTCCGATCTGGGCGACACGGCCCTGTGCTACCAGCTCACCCAGGCCTGCGACCTGATCATCGAGGACGTCAAGAAGCTCGGCGAGATTTGCAAGCGTCGCGCCTTTGAGGAGCGCAACACGCTCTGTGCCGGCCGCACTCATGGCATCCACGCCGAGCCGATGACCTTCGGCATGAAGTTTGGCTCTTGGGCCTGGGAGCTCAAGCGCGATCTGGATCGTCTTGAGGACGCCCGCAAGAATGTTGCCTTCGGTGCCATCTCGGGCGCTGTCGGCACGTACAGCTCCATCGAGCCGTTTGTCGAGGAGTACGTCTGCGAGCACCTGGGCCTGGTTCACGACCCGCTGTCCACGCAGGTTATCAGCCGCGACCATCACGCCTATCTCGCCGGCGTTCTCGCTACCACCGCAGCCACCTGCGAGCGCATCGCGACCGAGGTCCGCAATCTGCAGAAGACTGATACGCTCGAGGCCGAGGAGCCGTTCCGTAAGGGCCAAAAGGGCAGCTCCGCCATGCCGCACAAGCGCAATCCCATCACCATGGAGAAGGTCTGCGGTCTGTCGCGCGTCGTGAAGTCCAACGCCCAGGTCGCCTTCGATAACGTCGCCCTGTGGCACGAGCGTGACATTTCGCACTCCTCTGCCGAGCGTGTCGCCCAGGCCGATAGCTTCATCGCACTCGACCACATGTTCCAGTGCCTCATCCGCGTTATCGACGGCCTGCAGCTGTACCCTGCCCGCATGATGGCCAACCTCAATAAGACCCGCGGCCTCATCTTCTCCTCCAAGGTGCTGCTCGCCCTCGTCGACACGGGCATCACCCGCGAGGACGCGTACGCCATTGTGCAGGAGAACGCCATGGCAACCTGGCACGAGGTACAGGATTGTGTCTCCGGCCCCACCTTTAAGGAGCGTCTCGAGGCCGACCCGCGCTGCACCGTCAGCCAGGAGAAGCTCGACGAGATCTTTGATCCGTGGGACTTCCTCACCCGTATCGACACGGTCTTTGATCGTCTGGAGCAGCTGAGCTTCGAGTAGGTTCGGGCATAACGTTAGCTTTTTAGGGCGCTTTGCTGGTAATGTGTGTTGCCGGCAAAGCGCCTCGTTGCATTTAGGGAAAGACGGGGATAATAGTCGTCTCGAATAACATTCTGAGAGGGGATCGCATGATTTCGTTTGATTACAAGCCTCAGGGCGTGTGTGCTCGCAATATTCACCTTGATCTTTCCGATGACGGCAACAAGGTGATGGGCGTTGAGTTTACCGGCGGCTGCGACGGCAATCTCAAGGCTATCTCCAAGCTGGTCGAGGGCGCTCCTGCCGATCGCGTAATCGAGGTTCTCGCCGGTAATACCTGCGGTATGAAAAAGACCTCCTGCGCCGACCAGCTTACACGCGCTATCGAGGCCGCTCGCACCGAGATCGCCTAATGGGTATCGCCGATCACATCAAGAACGGAATATCGCGTCGCGGCTTTGTACTCGGTGGGGCTGCCGCGGGCGCTGCCACGGTGCTTGCCGGATGCTCGAAAAAAACGGGTACCAGCGATGATGCCGCCGGCGAGCCGCAGGTTATCAAGGACGATTCCAAAATTATCTCGATTACGGATGAGTATGAGGCTGTCGACATCGATCTTGAGCCGGCGGCGTCGTGGACGCTGCCTCTGGGTACGCTGCTGTACTACTGCGACGGCGATTACGCCGCGGCGATGATGGCGCCCGCATCGGCATTGCACGCCAACACGCTCGGTGTGCTCAACCTGGGCGATGGCTCGCTTACCACATTAATCGAGGATCCTGTCGAGGGCACGGGATATGCATTCTACGATGTCCGCGCCGGCGACGGCGTATTCGCGTGGGTTGAGATGAACTTTGCCAATTCATCGTGGAAGCTCTACGCTCAAAATCTGTCGGGCGCTTCGCTCTCTGGCGATGTGGTTGAGCTCGATCGAGGTGGCAAGGACTATGATCCGCCCCTGTTTACGGCGTTCGGGTCATCAGTCATCTGGTATAAAATGCCTTCGGCAGGCGGCAATAAAACGAGTAGTGATTCGTTTTGCTATCGTCGCTCACTTGATGAATCCAAGGCCGAGACAATTTGGAAATCGACGGGCCGCTTTGCATCGGCCCCGCGCGCGAGCGACGGCATTTTGACCATCTCGCCGCGTGTCCGCAACGACGAGGGCGTCTACTACGGCATAACGGCAATCGATCTGACCGACGGCAACAACACCAAGCGTGCCCAGCTAGTCCTTCCCTCGTCAGTCTCGCCTTTCGAGGCCGTGTATATGGGCGATACCTTCGTGTTTTCTATCGAGGCGGCCTATAGCGGCGTGGGCAGCCTGGGCAATATGGGCACGTATATCGGTAATGAGGGAGGGCCGTACCTCTTTCTGTCACGCGAGCCGCTCGCATGTGCGGCTGGCAAGAAGAATAAATACCTTGTTAAGGTACAGGCGTCGCATTTCCTGATCGACACCTCTGCCAAGACCTATGGCTCGCTGCTGTCGCCCGACCGCGCTTTGGAGTATGGCGATTATCCAGCTACGGCGGGAAAATCGGACTCATTCCTTACGTACGCCACGGTGCGCAACAGCCAGGGTATACCAGAGACGGTCACTGCACGCCTATTCTCTCTTTAAGCTTAGAGGGGTTAAAAAGGCGCCAACAGGGGAATAAACGCGTTGTAATTGTGAGTACCGCCCGCCGAGCTGCCGCGTCATAGCGGCATCCGGCGGGCTCAGGTGCGTTAAAATGGGCTTGTTCTTAGCTAATTGAGACAGGGGGGCCGTGTTATGGCTTCAGATGCAAAAAAGATTCTGCTGGTCGAGGATGAGAAGGCAATCCGTGACGCCGTCGCTGCCTATCTCGAGCGCGAAGGCTACTGGGTTGTGGGCGTCGGCGACGGCCAGTCCGCGATCGAGGAGTTCGAGAAGCATCAGTTCGACCTGGTCGTGCTCGACCTTATGCTCCCCAAGATTCCCGGCGAGCGCGTTTGCCGCACCATTCGCGATACCTCGGATGTCCCCATCATCATGCTGACGGCTAAGGGCGAGATCGAGGACCGTATTATCGGTCTTGAGCTCGGCGCCGACGACTATCTGATTAAGCCGTTCTCGCCGCGCGAGCTCGTCGCCCGCGTTCGCGCTCTGTTCCGCCGTGCCCATCAGGCCGACGAGCCCGCCGTCGAGGTACTCGACTTCGGCGATCTGGTCATCGATATCTCGGGCCACAAGATCTTGGTCGAGGGCAAGGAAGTCGATCTGACGGCTTCCGAGTTTAAGCTGCTCACCACGCTTGCCCGCCATCCCGGCCGTGTGTATAACCGCATGGAGCTGGTCGAGAAAGTGCTCGGGTATGACTTTGAGGGCTATGAGCGCACCATCGATAGCCACGTGAAGAATCTTCGCGCCAAGCTGGGCGATGATCCCAAGAAGCCCAAGTGGCTCTACACCGTCCATGGTGTCGGCTATCGCTTCGAGGCTCCGGCCAAGACCGATAAGTCGGACGAGAAATAGGGAAATCACATATGACACCTGCGCGCTTTGAAATCGGACAAAAGCACAAGCAGGAGAGCGAGGCGGGTTCCAAGGCTAGTTGGAACACGCCTCGTTCCGATTCACGGCCAACGATGAGCTATCCCTCGCGCATGGCACTTGCTTTTGCTCTGACATCGCTCATGACGGTATTGGTGCTGGTGGGCGTTGTCTCTGTTGTGTGGGGCACGGTCTTTTCGGATTACACACGCTCCAATATCGTCGAAATCGCAAATTCCGCTGCCGAGAAGTTGGCAACCTCATATGAGGAAAACGGCTCTTGGACCGCGGGAGAACTGCGCACGGTCGCAACGTCGAGTTTGGTTTCCGACGATCTGGGTATGCAGGTCGTCAATAAAAAGGGCGTGATCGTTTATGACGATTCCTGGCCCTCGGCAAGCGCCACCGCCGATGTACGCGAAAACCAGGCTACGACCGACGACACGAGCGGCAAGAGGGCATCGCATAGTCCGGTCTCGTCTGCTCCAACCGACTCCGATAGCGTTGCTAACGTCGAGATTGTAACGTCTTCCGGCGAGCATGTCGGACAGGTAAAGCTGTGGGCCATCGGCTCCGACGCTCTGCTTACCAAGGCGGACTCTGCGTTTAGGGAGAAGACCTTTAACGCCATGGCCCTCGCCGCGGTTGTTGCAATCTGCATTTCGGTCGTTATCGGATCGCTCGTGTCGCGCATGCTCACCAAACCGATTCATCGCATCACCAGTACCGCAAAGCAAATCCGTGACGGCGACCTGTCGGCTCGCACGGGGCTGCGCGGTGATGACGAGATCGATCAGCTGGGTGAGACCTTCGATGAGATGGCCACCTCGCTCGAGAAGGATATGAAACACGAGAAGCGCCTGACCTCAGACGTTGCGCACGAGCTTCGCACGCCGCTTATGGCCATGCTCGCAACGGTCGAGGCCATGCAGGATGGCGTGTATCCCACCGACGATGAGCATTTGGAGACCGTTGCTTCCGAGACGCGTCGCCTGGCTCGTCTGGTGCAGCAGATGCTCGACCTATCGCGTATGGAAAACAGCACGGCTCCGCTCAATCTAGAACCGGTGGACATGGTTCCGTTCGTGCGATCGATTGTGAACGGCCAGGAGCGTCTGTTTGCCGACCGTGACCTTCGTCTTCGCTTTGCAGATGAAACCCAAGGGCACGACGATGTCGTCGAGGCCGATCCCGACATGATCACGCAATGTGTTATCAACCTCATGAGCAACGCCATGCGCTACACCCCCGAGGGCGGTTGGGTCGTGGTGTCGGTGCTCAGTGACCGCAGGCACGTCAGCATTGCCGTTTCTGATACCGGCATCGGTATTGCCAAGGACGATCTGTCGCGCATTTTCGGGCGGTTTTGGCGCGCCGATGCCAGCCGCGCCCGCGAAGCTGGCGGCCTGGGCGTCGGCCTCGCCGTGACCAAGCAGATCGTCGAGCGTCACCATGGCTACATATCCGTGGAGTCGGAGCTTGGAAAGGGTACGACTTTTACAATTCATCTGCCCCGCGAGCACACGGCGGACGCGGCATCTACTACAATGGAGCACTAGCTTTTCGCTATTCGGTGAAGGAGGGGCCGCGTCCCTGCCGCTCCGAGTTTGCGAAAACGTGCGGGAAAGAACCCGCATTACTGTCGTATTTTGGTAAGGAGTGACTCACGTGACAACGATGGAGCGTCGTCCGGATTCCCGTGGCAAGGTTCGTGATATTTACGATGCCGGTGAAAACCTGCTGATGGTCGCCACCGACCGCATTTCTGCGTTCGACTTCATTCTTCCCGACGAGATTCCGTTTAAGGGAGAGGTGCTCAATCGCATCTCGGCATTCTGGTTCGATAAGTTTGCCGACATCGTCCCCAACCATCTCGTTTCCATCGACCCGGCGGATTTCCCCGAGGAGTTTGCTGAGTATCGTGACTACCTCGCTGGCCGCGCCATGCTGGTTAAGAAGGCCCAGACGATTCCTATCGAGTGCATCGTCCGCGGCTATCTGACCGGTTCGGGCAAGAAGACCTATGACGAGAACGGCACCGTCTGCGGCATTCAGCTGCCCGAGGGTCTGACCGAGGCCTCAAAGCTTCCCGAGCCGCTGTTCACGCCGTCCACGAAGGCCGAGATCGGCGACCACGACGAGAATATCTCGTTTGAGCGTTGCTGCGAGATCGTGGGTGAGGACATCGCCGCGCAGATTCGCGACCTGTCCCTCAGGATCTACACTGTCTCTTATACACATCTCCGAGCCCACGAGCCGGAGCTACATCTC
>URZB01000028.1 GCA_900552295.1 uncultured Collinsella sp. | reverse complement strand
CCCTCCACGTCTGGCACCCCACCCGCTAACCCCACCTAAGTTGCGGTGAAATAGGGACTGTTTATGCAGCAAAAGCCGCAAAACAGTCCCTATTTCACCGCAACGTATTGAGAAGATCATTCGTCGCTGCCCAGTTTGCGACGGTTGGCCTTTTTGATAGCGTTGAAGTGCTTGTCGTTGAGCCTGCGCTGGCGCGATCGCTGAGGCACCTTGGTCTTTACGCGTCGGCGCGGTGGACGCCCGCGACGCTCAAGCTCTGCCCTCAGCTTACGCAGACAGCAGCTGCGATTCTGAAACTGACTGCGGCTCTCACGCGCCGTCACGACAATCCCCGTGGGCCCATGCTTCATGCGCACCGCCGAGTCCGTCGTGTTCACGCCCTGTCCGCCCGGACCCGTCGCGCGAAACACCTGCACCTCGCAATCGCGTGCCAGCTCCTCGACCGACATCTCGGCATAGCGCGCATACTCGCGCCATCCCATCTTGTTCTCATCCATATCAATACCTCCCCTCATACAAAAAATGTGACAAAGGGACAGTCCCTTTGTCACATCGCATACCAATCGCTTGTGCTGCGCGCCTAGGCGAACGTGATCTCGCCGTTCTCGCAGTCCATTTCGGCGATACGGGCCAGGCTCTCAACGCGGAAGCCGCGCTCGCGGAGCTTATCGCCGCCGCCCTGGAAGCCCTTCTCCACCGCAATACCGATGCCGGCAACCTCGGCGCCCGCAGCCTCGCAGATCTTAATAAGGCCCTCAAGCGCGCAGCCGTTGGCCAGGAAGTCGTCGATAATCAGGACCTTATCGCCCTCGGACAGGAAACGCTTACCCACGATAACCGGGTACTCCTTCTGCTTGGTAAAGGAATAGATGGTCGTGGCATACTGCTCGCCGTCAAGGTTGATGGACTGGGCCTTCTTGGCAAAGACCACCGGCACGCCGCCAAAATGCTGAGCCGCGATGCAGGCCATACCAATGCCCGAAGCCTCGATCGTCAGGATCTTGTTGATCTCGACACCCCCGAACAGACGGGCCCACTCGGCACCCATGTGGTCGAACAGCTCAACGTCGCACTGGTGGTTGAGGAAGGCATCAACCTTAAGGACGTTACCGGCCTTTACGATGCCGTCATGGCGAATACGATCCTCAAGCTCCTGCATGGCGCAACCCCTTCTCGCGGCAACGATACCGCGCGATTAATAAACGTTGTTCGATAGTCTACCACGGACCGACCCCCGCCCGCCCCACAAGCCACATCGCACCATAAAGCTGCAAGACCAGTAGATAGGCCCGATTCGTGGCAGACAGCCTCCCAACACGCTAATGCCGGGTGCGCGTCCTCACCAAACGTACCAATGTGAGCGCAAAGCCCACGGTAGCAACGGCCATCAGCACGTAGAATACCAAACGGAAGCCAAAGAGGAACACGTCCGGACGACCCGCCACATAGCTCGTGACCGTCTTGCCCATCGCCGCGCTCGTCTGTCCATACAGGATGCGCGACGCCGCCGTAATACCCAGCGCTATGCCCGCATAGCGCGCCAAGCTGCTCAAGCTGCCCGCAAAGCCAAGCGCCTCACGCGGAGCCGAACCCATATACAGCGAATTATTGGGACTCTGGAAGATCGACGTGCCGCACGACATAAACGCGACGCAGCACACAATCATCAAGATGGAAGAGTGCTCGTCAAGCGTGCTCACCGCAAAGAGACCGCACACGTACACGCCCAGGCCAACGGCCGTGGGCGCTTCACAACCAACACGGTCGGACACCGAGCCCGAAAGCGGGCCCACAAAGGCATTCACGACCGGCATCGCCAAAAACAACAGGCCGGAGATATCGGAGCTAAAGCCGTGGGCATCCTGAAAGTAGAACGGCAGCACAAACTCGGAGGCACCGATACCCACGAACACGATAAGCATGCAAGCCAGGTTAATCGTGAAAGCCGAGCTCGCAAAGCAGCGACGCGCCGCCTCTGTCAACGGCATAGGGCGTTCGCCAGCCTCCGGCTTCACATGCGGCAGCGTATAGAGTCCCACGATAAACGAGATTACGCCAATGGGCAGATTGATAAGGAAGATGCTCTCCCAGGGAAAGCTCGCCACCAGCACGCCGCCGAGCACGGGGCCGCACATCATGCCAAGAGCCACAAAGGTCGCCAGAATGCCCATGGCACGGCCGCGCTCACGCGCCGGAAACGACTCGGTGATGATGCCCATATTGTTGGCCATCGCGGCGGCACAGCCAATGCCCTGCACGGAACGCGCCAAGATAAGCACCTCGAGCGAAGCCGAAAGCCCGCAAAGCAACGAGCCACCCGTAAAGACGATTACACCAAGCTGGAACACATTCACCTTGCCGCGCACATCGCCCAAGCGGCCAAACGGCAGCATGGCGACGCACGTCGCGAGCAGATACACCGAGCTCACGAGCTGAATGCGGTCGAGACCCACCCCCAGCTCCTTTTGCATCACTGGGAGCGCCACCGTCACGATGCTCGCATCCAGACACGCCATAAAGGTCATGACGAGCACGGTGAACAGAATCGCCCATTTATTCTTACCGTGGGTGTCGCCCTCTAGGGCAATGTGTTCGCGGCGCAGCTGCTCGGCAGTTTTCTCCATGTATATCCTTTCTATCGTGCAACGCAAAAACGGGACCCCAATCGCCTACAAACGGACACGATCGGGGTCCCGCCTACGGAATCGGAACTATGAGGACGTCGTCAGCCGAAAAGCCGTCCCACGCCTCGCACGCACGCTAGCCTAGCACTGCTCGAGTGCCTGCTCAAGGTCGGCAATCAAATCGGCCGTATCCTCAAGGCCGCACGACAGGCGCACCATATCGGCGGAGATGCCGCAGGCGATGAGCTCCTCGTCGTTCATCTGGCGATGGGTGGCGTTTGCCGGGTGCAGGCAGCAGGTGCGGGCATCGGCCACGTGCGTGGCAATCTGGGCGAGCTTAAGACTCTTCATAAAGGTCTCGGCCGCCGCACGACCACCGGTAAAGCCAAAGCTCACGACGCCGCAGGTACCGTTGGGCATGTACTTCTGAGCCATGTCGTAGTACTTGTCGCCCTCTAGGCCCGGATAGCTCACGAAGCGCACTTTGGGGTGGCCCTGCAGGAACTTGGCGACCGCCAGACCGTTCTCGCAATGGCGCGGCATACGCACGTGCAGGCTCTCGAGCGAGCTGTTCAGGAAGAACGCCGCCTGCGGGTTCTGCATGGGGCCGAGGTCGCGCATGAGCTGCGCGGTAGCCTTGGTAATAAAGGCGCCCTCGCGGCCGAACTTCTCGGCATAGGTCACGCCGTGGTAGCTCTCGTCGGGCGTGGTGAGACCCGGGAACTTGTCCGCATGGGCCATCCAGTCAAACTGACCGTGATCAACGATCACGCCGCCCAGGTAGGCCGCGTGACCATCCATGTACTTGGTGGTGGAATGCGTGACGATGTCGGCGCCCCACTCAAAGGGACGGCACATCACGGGCGTCGGGAAGGTGTTGTCGACCATCAGCGGCACGCCGTGGTCGTGCGCGGCCTTGGCAAAGCGCTCAATATCGAGCACGGCAAGCGCGGGGTTAGCGATGGTCTCGCCAAAGACGAGCTTGGTGTTGGGCTGGAAAGCGGCCTCCAGCTCCTCATCGGTGCAGTCGGGTGCGACGAACGTGCAGGTCAGGCCCATGCGGCCCATAGTGTGAGCCAGCAGGTTGTAGGTGCCGCCGTAGATGGCAGAGCACGCAACCACGTGATCACCGGCACCGGCGACGTTAAAGATGGCGAGGAAGTTCGCAGCCATGCCCGAGCTCGTGAGCATCGCAGCGGTGCCGCCCTCCATCTCGCAGATCTTGGCAGCAACCAGATCGCACGTGGGGTTCTGCAGGCGGCTGTAGAAGTAACCGGACTCCTCCAGGTCAAACAGCTTGCCCATATGCTCGGACGTATCATACTTCCACGTGGTGGACTGGTAGATAGGCACCTGGCGCGGCTCCGCGTCACCCGGGCGGTAGCCGCCCTGAACACATGTGGTACCGATAGTCTGCTCGCTCATATCTTGCTCCCTTGCCTGGGTTTTAGTTTTATTCGGTTCACGATACCGCTACCCTGCACCCCTCTCAACCCATCCCAAAGGTAGGTTATGGGACTAATTAATCAAGGGTTTTATCTCAAGCCTTGGGCATTTGCTCGATAGATAAAAATGAGGCATACATGAAGCTCTCGATGATTACATGCACCGTCACGGGTACCATAGGCGAGTACACCGTAACCAAGGAGACAACGATGAAGCAAATCGATACGGCCCAGCTCGACATCAACGCCTGTCAGGCTCAGGCTGCCGAATACCACGCCCGCGGCTTTAACTGCGCCCAGGCCGTCGCCTGCACCCTCGCGCCTGCCGTCGGACTCGACCCCCAGATCGCCTTTACCCTCACCGAGGGCTTTGGTGCCGGCATGGGCGGCATGACCGAAACCTGCGGCGCCATCTCGGGCGCCGTGGCCATCATGGGCTTCGTGATGAGCGACGGCATGGAAAACCCCAAGACCAAGGGCCAGACCTACAAGCTGTCGCGCGAAATCGCCAAGCGTTTTGGCGAGAAGAACACGACGACCGTCTGCGGCACGCTCAAGGGCATCGGATCGGACAAGGGTCCGCTTCGCAGCTGCCCCGGCTGCATCGACGATGCCGTCGAAATCGCCTGTGATGTACTAAAGCAGCTCGCCGAGTAAACGGCAGCACAGAAAAACGACGGCCGGCGCGCTTGGGATCCATCCAAAAGCACGCCGGCCGTCGCCGTTAGAACTCGGCAAATACGGGAGCACCGACCTCGATCTCCTCGCGCCCCGCCATAAGCTCGCGCATCCTGGCGCAAAAAGACTCCTGCTCCCCCGCCTTAAACACCAAGTGAAGTGTCACGGCATCCGCGTAATCGGTATCCGAAACCTTGGCACCCGAATCCTGCGCCAAGCGAAGCACCTGCTCATACTGCGGATAGGCCACATGCACGTCAACAGGCACGACGCTCGTCATCTCGACGATCTGCCCGGCCTCCCGAGCCGCGGCCACCGTCGCTTGCGTCGCCGCGGTATAGGCGCGTACCAAGCCACCAGGCCCCAACAGCGTGCCACCAAAATAGCGCGTCACTACGCAGCAAACATTTTTGAGCCCCGCGCCGCGCAACACCTCGAGCGTCGGCATACCGCTCGTGCGGCTCGGCTCACCGTCATCGCTTTGACGCTCGCGTCCATCGACCAAAATCCACGCGGGAACATTGTGTCGAGCGTCGTAATGACGTTTGCGAACGGTCTCGATAAAGGCATTCGCCTCATCCTCGGACTCAATATGGACCAGCTGGGCAATAAACCGGCTCTTGCGGTCCACAAATTCGCCCGAAACCTCAATATTCGATTGCAGAGTAAAATAGCTGTCCAACAAAGCCCCTCAACAAAATAAAGCGCAGCAACAAACAGCCTCAATAATACGGCAAAGACAGCACCGTTGACCTCGCCAACAAGAACGGAAACGCCAATGATACCGTCACCAACAGCGAGAACCCGTCAGCGCGAGCAAGGTGCCTTGAAAGACAAGGGCATTGACCTTATGGTCATGCCCGAAGGCTTGAAAGGCAGATTGCCGCGCTGACGGGTTCGCAGCGTCAACAAAGTGCTGAGTGGGCCGATAAGCCGGGTTCTGTCGTGAACGGTCATTTATCTTGTCTGCACGTTACCGTGCAGTTCCACGCACGCTACCCGAACGCGGACCGGGCCGGCCCATAGCGTTCCTATTCGCGCTTGCTCCGGATGGGGCTTGCCAAGCCGCCGTGTTACCACGACGCTGGTGGTCTCTTACACCACCGTTTCAGCTTTTCCCTTTACGCCTTGCGGCGCAGGTGGGAGTCTTCTTTTCTGCGGCGCTTTCCGTCGGATCACTCCGCCCGGCCGTTAGCCGGCATCCCGCCCTCTGGAGCCCGGACTTTCCTCACGCGTGCTGCAAGCAGCACATCGCGCGACCGTCTGGCCCACTCAGCAGTGCAAGAGTGTAACACACCGTTGCCGCAGGCAATGGCACAACGCAAACGCTCGACACGATAAACCAAGAACCGCCATGCGCTACAATGGTCTTGTCGATGGGCAACGTCGTCAGTCGAGACGCGACCGCGCTCCACACCCCTCCGTCTACTCGGTGTGTTCCCGCCTCCTCCCCGAGGCGGGATGTCGGCATTTTTCATGCACTGACAACCCAATAGCCTGTGGACAGCCCGGGCAGCATCGCGCACCTCAGCAGCAAATGAAAAAAAGGGACCCGTCCATTGCGGACGGATCCCTTAAAACAAGTGATCGTCAAACCGATTTACTCGGCGTCGGTCTCCTCGTCCTTCTTCTCGGAAGGCAGCGGGGTAACCTCGATCTCGACGCCCAGAGTCTCAGCAGCGGACTTCATGGACAGGGAGATACGACGACGGTCGAGGTCGATCTCCATGACCTTGACCTGAACCTTGTCGCCCACGTGGGTGACCTGAGAAGGCTGATCGACGTGCTTGTTGGCCATCTCGGAGATGTGCACCAGGCCCTCGATGCCCTCGCCCAGATCGACGAAAGCGCCGAACGGGACAAGCTTGGTCACAGTGCCCTCGACGATAGCGCCGACGGGGTACTTCTTGACCAGTGCGCGCCACGGATCCTCGGTGGTCTGCTTGAGACCCAGGGAGATGCGCTCGCGGTTGAGATCGACGTCGAGAACCTCGACCTCGACCTCCTGGCCGACCTTGACAACCTCGGAAGGATGGTTGACGTGGTTCCAGGAGAGCTCGGAAATGTGGATGAGGCCGTCGATACCACCGAGGTCGACGAAGGCGCCGAAGTCGACGATGGAGGAAACGGTGCCCTGGAGACGCATGCCAGACTTGAGCTTGGACAGGATCTCGGAGCGCTCGGCCTTACGGGACTCCTCGAGCACGACGCGACGGGAGAGGACGACGTTGTTGCGGTTGCGGTCCATCTCGATGACGCGGGCCTCGATGCGGGTGCCCATGTAGGAGGTGAGGTCCTTGACGCGACGGAGGTCGACGAGGGAGGCGGGCAGGAAGCCACGCAGGCCGATGTCGAGGATCAGGCCGCCCTTGACAACCTCGATAACCTCGCCCTCGACGTTCTCGCCGGAGTTGAACTTCTCCTCGATGCGGTTCCAAGCACGCTCGTACTCGGCACGCTTCTTGGACAGGACCAGACGACCGTCCTTGTCCTCCTTCTGGAGTACCAGAGCCTCGATGGGATCACCGAGTGCAACGATGTCTGCAGGGTTAGCGTCCTTGCGGATGGACAGCTCGCGGACCGGGATAACGCCCTCGGACTTGAATCCGATGTCAACGAGCACCTCGTCATGCTCGATCTTAACGACAGTGCCGTTAACGAGATCGCCCTCATCAAAGTCGGTAATCGTACCGTCGATGAGGTTGTTCATCTCCTCCTCGTTGACATCGTCAAGAGAGAAAATGGACGAGTTCTGAATCTCACTCAAAGGTGGACCCCTTTCGAACTACGGGGCCCCGATTGCTAGGACCTACAGAAGGGTGCGACAAGCACACAACGTTTAGGAACACTCGGGAGCCGACAGATACTAATGTGACGCTTATGCAATCACGTTCGTATAGGTTACGGGGAAATGAGTTCGATTTCAAGCGTGAACTGCGATTTTTTACTCGTGTGGAGACTTTTTCGTAATCTTATGAACACACGTCTCCGCAACTTGACGATAACCAGCCAGGCATTCGGCTTTGGGGTAAAGTATCCGGAGCCAACGATTCTAGATCGATTTTTCGAGAAAGGTGCCCGCGTGCTCAAAGCAGTCGTTTTCGATATGGACGAAACGCTTCTCAGCATCAACCTCAACGCGTTCATCCTTCGCTATTTTAAGGATGTCTCTTCGATGCTCGCGGATATCGGGCGCCGCAGCCGCGGTGGCACGATGGCGCGCCTCGGCACCATCCTGGTCGACCTCAACGCCAATCGCCGCAGCGGCACGGACAACCGCACCAATCTTGAGTTTTACCAAGAAGAGGTCGAGCGCCGATGCGGGATCTGCCTCTCCGATCCCCTCATCTACGAGGCGTTTACCTACTATGACCGCGAAGTTCTTCCGTACAAGAACGACGATATCATTAACGCCCACGCCATGCCGGGCGCACACGCCGCGCTCCAGGCCGTACAGGACGCAGGGCTGCGCTGCGCGCTCTTTACCAACCCCAGCTTTCCCCAGGGGGCCATCGAGTGCCGCATGGGTTGGGGCGACCTGGCCGACGCCCCCTTTGAACTCGTGACGCACATGGGAAACGCCACCCGCTGCAAGCCCGATGCCACCTACTATCTAGAGCAGCTTCAGGTGATGGGGCTCGAGCCACACGAGGTCCTTATGGTGGGCAACGATCCCAAGCGCGACTTCCCCAGTCCCGCCTGCGGCATTCAAACTGCCTATGTTGGCCAGGGAAAACCCGGCCGAGCCACCTGGCGCGGAACCATGGAAGACTTCGCCCGCGACTTTAACGCCGTAATCGAAGCCTTCTACGAACACCAAGTAGCCGACGAACTGTCGTAGGACCCCTCGCTCCAAACCAAATATCGCCGCAGGTTGAGCACAAGTCAGCGAAAATGCCCCTAAGCGAGCAATGTGCCTTGAAAGAGGAGGGCATAGGCCTTCTGGCCATGCCCGACGATTGAAAGGCAGATTGCCGCTTAGGGGCATTTGCAGCGTCGACTGGTTACGCGGTTTGGTAAAACCGCGTAACTAGCACACCTGGGTTTTGCCGATCATGATGTTGAGGATCTCGATGTCGGTGTCCTTCATGCCCACGCGGCCTACGTAGCCCATACTGGCGATTGTTTGCTCAACGGTATCTTGGATCAGGCCCTCGCCGGCGCGGAAGCCGCGACCCTGCATGGCCATATCATGGCCCAGAATCGCCGCATCGACGGCAGCCGAGATCTTGGCGGCACAGCTCGCCTTGGCGCCGTCGCACACGATGCCGCCCACGTTACCGAGCGTGTTCGAGACGGTCGCGCCAATCTGTTCGCGCGTGCCACCGCACAGCCAGGTAATCGCAGCGCCGGCGCCGCACGCAGCGCAAATAGCACCGCAAAACGCCGAAAGCGCACCAATATAGCTCTTGATATGCACGGCAATAAGATCGGACAGCATCACGGCGCGCACCAGGCGCTCGTGGTCGCAACGCAGGTACTCGGCATACTCCATGACGGGCAATGCGCAGGTAATGCCCTGATTGCCCGAGCCGCACACAATGGCGACCGGCAGCGCGCAGCCGTTCATGCGGGCGTCGGACCCGGCGGCCGCACGGGCACGGGCACGGCAGGCGACGTCATCGGCACGAGCACCCAGCAGCGTACGACCCACCTCGGCGCCCCAAGCGTGCGCGAGGCCCTCGGCACTGATCGCGCCATTCAGCTCAATCTGACGCTCAACGGCAGCGCGGGCGTCCTCAATGTCACCGTCCTCGATAAAGTCGATGATGGTCTCGATCGACATGGGCGTGTCGGCGTTATCTGCCGCACGCTCGGCCACCACGCGCTCGGCGCAGGCGGCGCACTCCCCCGCCGACTTACCGCATACCGGAATACCGTCGAGCGTATGGCACGTGACATTAGTGTGGTGATCGGTAATCTCGACGACCGCGGTATGGCCCCCGGCCGTCGCAGTCACCTTGATGTAGAGGTTGGGCACACCCTCGACAAGCGACACATCGCAGTAGTCCGCATCGGCAAGCAGCTCGGCCACGCGGGCGCGGTCCGCGTCATCGACGCTCTCGAGCACCTCGAGCGCGCTCTTGGCGTCGCCGCCCACGGCACCCAGCACGGCCGCGGCTTCAATACCATGCATTCCGCCCGAGTTGGGCACGGTCACGCTCTTGACGTTCTTGATGATGTTGCCCGAGCAGGCAACATCCATATGATCGGGCTCGCAACCGAGCGTCTGGCTCGCCAGTGCCGCTGCATAGGCAACGGCAATGGGCTCGGTACAGCCGAGCGCGCAGACAAGCTCGCGGTTCAAAACATCGCAAAACGCGGCATCACGAAGGGAATCGGCAGGCATAGGTATCTCCTACTTGTATAACGGGCTGGGCTCTCAATAATAATTAGCTCTTTTATTTGATAACAATGCATCAAAAACCGCAACCCAGGTTCCGGTAGACGGCATTCAGGCGCAAACTGACGGCATTCATTCATGAGAAACCGGTCTTGTCGCATGCTAAAGCGTTTGACCAAAAAACGCTCGAGCGTTTACGCAAAAGTCGCGCTATCATGCAGTCGAACGCGGTAAACACCTTTAGCATTTGCGCCGCACAGACAAGAGAGGAACCATCCATGAAGATCGGTATCGGTAACGACCACGCCGCCGTCGAGCTCAAGAACATCATTTCCGAGCACCTGAAGGAGCGCGGCTGCGAGGTCGTGAACTTTGGCACCGACACCTCCGAGAGCTTTGACTACCCCATCGCCGGCTACAAGGTGGGTAAGGCCGTTGCCAACGGCGACGTCGATCTAGGCATCCTGATCTGTGGCACCGGCGTCGGTATCAGCCTGGCTGCCAACAAGGTCGAGGGCGTACGCGCCGTCGTGTGCTCCGAGCCCTTCAGCGCCAAGCTCTCCCGCATGCACAACAATACCAACGTGCTCGCTTTTGGCGCCCGCGTCGTGGGCTCCGAGCTCGCCAAGATGATCGTCGACGAGTGGCTCGACGCCGAGTTTGAGGGTGGTCGTCACGAGCGTCGCGTTAACCTCCTCAACGAGATCGATCACACGCGCGCCCTTAAGATCGTCGAGGAAGCCTAAACTATTCAGTGCCACAAGCTAACAGCAGGGGCCCGCTCGGAACACATGTCCGAGCGGGCCCCTGCATAGATTTTGGAATCAGAACCACCCTTAAAAAGGGTGGTTTGCTCTTAGGGTATAACCCACGGGC
>URZB01000027.1 GCA_900552295.1 uncultured Collinsella sp. | reverse complement strand
TCGCTACCCGAACCGGTATTGGGTCGGGCGGTAATCTTTGCGGTCTCAAGCGCCTGGGCGGTCGTGGGCACGCAGGCCCCCGCGCATACCAGGGCGAGCGCCACAGCCAGGGCACAGGCCAGCTTTTGGAGCATCGAGGGCAGTGGAAAACGCTGCTCCGCGGCCCCTTTGTTCAGTCGAGACAAGGTGGCTCCTATCGTAGAAGTTGCCGGCAAAACGAGACGGAAACGCTCTCCGTCAAGAGAAGCGCAAAGGCCCTTTCCGCCAAAACGAAAAGGGCCTTTGCGCAATCAAGTAGTTATTTTACTTGATATTGTACTTAGCCATGAGGGCGTCGACGGTACCGTCGTCGGTCAGGTCCTTGATGGCCTGGTTGATGTCGTCCTTGAGCTTGGTGTTGCCCTGGTTGATGGCGATGGCGTACTCCTCGCCGGTGCTGATCTGCTTGATGGTCTGGCAGGTGTTGAACTGCTCGGCGGTCAGCTGGCTGGCAACGGAGCGGTTGGTGACTACGGCGTCGCCCTTATCGGACTGCAAGGCACTGAAGCACTCGGTGGCGTCCTTGTAGGGGACGATCTTGGCCTTGGGGAAGTTCTCCTGGGCAAAGGCCTCGGCGGTCGAGCCAGACTGGACGATGATGGTAGCGTCGGCGTTGTTGAGCTTCTCGCTGTAGTTGTCGGCCGTGATGTCGGTGTTATCGACCTTGGTCACGATAGCCTGATCGTCCATGTAGTAGGAATCAGAGAAAGTGACTTCCTTCTCACGCTCGGGCGTGTCGGTGATAGCCGCGATGGAAACGTCATACTTGGCGCCCGAAGCGACGCCCGGAACCAGCGTGTCAAAGTCATTGTTGACATACTCGACATCCAGGCCCAGCTTGTCGCCGATAGCCTTGATGAGCTCAAGGTCAAAGCCCTGATAATCGCCGTTGTCATCTTTGTACTCAAACGGAGCGTACTCGGCAGAGGTGCCGACGGTCAGCGTGCCGTCCTTGACGAGCGCGTACTCCTTGGAGCCGTCGACCTTCTCGACCTTAGCGTCGTCAGAGCTGCTGGGACCGGCATCAGAACCAGAGGTGGCGTTGGACGAACCGCAGCCCGTCAGAGCAAGGGCGAGCGCCATAGCACCCGTGGCGGCAAATGCGCCAAGCTTCTTCAGCTTCATAATGAGTCTCCTTCCGGTGACCTCGTTTGATTCAGAGGTCTGCAAAAACTGTTGGCTATTATGCACCCGGAATTACGAATCTGCAATGAGAAAACTGATTGAAACAAACCCATAACGTGAATGGAATACTCTACTTTGTGACAGTCATTACTGCTGCAATGACCTTAATAGTCTAATTTCAGCTGCATAACCTGCAAGTTCGTTCGGAGTCTCCAAAATAAACGGCAGCGAACGCAAATGGCCATTCGATACAATATTCTGCATAACCTGCATACCGCCACCAAATTCCTCGCTGCCAAGGTATCCCTTGCCGATGCACTCGTGACGATCTTTATGGGCGCCACAAGGGTTCTTCGAATCGTTGATGTGTACGGCATGCAAGCGATCGATACCCACCACGCGGTCGAACTCGTCGAGTACACCGTCCAGATCATGGATGATGTCGTAGCCGGCATCGCTCACATGGCAGGTGTCCAAACAAACGCCCAGCTTATCGGACAGCTCTGGGCACTTGGCGGCAACGCCCTCGATAATGTACGCCAGTTCTTCAAAGCTACGGCCCACCTCGGTGCCCTTGCCGGCCATGGTCTCAAGCAATACCGTCGTCTGCTGTCCCTCAAACATCACCTGGCACAGCGTATCAACAATCATCTGAATGCCGACGTCTGCCCCCTGACCCACATGCGCACCGGGATGAAAATTGTAGTAGTTGCCGGGCAGCGCTTCCATGCGCTGCAGATCCTCGGCCATGGCCTCCAGGGCAAACTCGCGCGCTCGCTCCTTAGCGGAGCAGGGGTTATAGGTATACGGGGCATGCGCCACCAGCGGTCCAAAGTCGTTTTGCGCCATAAGCTCGCGCAGAGCCGCCACGTCATCCATGTCAAGATCTTTTGCCTTGCCACCGCGTGGGTTGCGCGTAAAGAACGCAAAGGTATTGGCGCCAATGGACAGCGCCGTCTCCCCCATCGCCCGATAGCCCTTCGTCGTCGAAAGATGACACCCGATCGTCAGCATCTCCAGCTCCCTCCTCATCAGTTGCGGTGAAATACGGTCTATTGGTGCCTTATTTTGGCGCAAACAGACCGTATTCCACCGCAAGTTATAAAAGGGGCATCAGGGACAAAGGCCTCCAGGCATTCCAAGCGCTGGTGCCATGCCCCCACGCCCTAAAGTTTCAAACGAATCGCATCGATGATGTGCGCGCAGCGCTGCGTGGCGGCAAGGGGCATGACGGGACTCTCGAGTTTCCCCGCCTGAATGAGCTGCGTCGCATGCTGGATTTCGCCGTAGAAATCATCGACCTCAAACGGGGCATTTATTTCTAGCGTTCGACCGTCGGAATACTTCACATGAGCGCGCTCGGGGCGATGGAGACGCTCGATTTCCAACGAGCCCCGCTCACAGGCAATCGTTAAGCGGCTTTCATATGTTGCTTTGCCGTCGCACGCCATATGAATGGGTATACCGCCGACGCTCATATGGATCTCGTCGGCCCAATCGACGCGGCCGCCTGATACGTCACGCCAGCGAACTTCACGGGACGAAACCTCGCACGCGCCCGCGAGCAAATCCTCAAACCAACCGACCGCATAGCAGCCCATGTCATATAGACAGCCGCCCTGCAACGGATCAAGCAGATAGCCCGAAGGAGACTCGCCGTAATCGAGCTTTTGCACGCTTTCAATCGAGACAATACGGCCAAGCTCACCCGACGCAAGCAAGTCTTTCACGCGAGTGCGCATCGGGCAAAACCGATTCTTCATCGCCTCCATAAACAGCACGCCGCGCTCGCGAGAGGTGGAGACAATCGAGAGAGCCTCTTCCACACTCAAAACGGCCGGCTTTTCGCACAACACGGCCTTTCCGGCGCGCAGCGCGCGACAGGCCCAACGCGTATGCATGCCATGCGGAAGAGCCAAGTAGATTGCGTCGACATCGGGGTCGGCAATCAGCGCGTCATAAGCCGCATTGCCGTTATCGTCGACCGAGGCATGGCCATGCGCAGCATCGATCGAAAACGCTCGGCAAAATTCCTCGACATGTGCAGGAGTGCGGCCGGCCGCAGCCACCAGCCGTGCCCCGTCGGCCTTCTTAAGCGACGATGCAAATCGATGAGAAATGTACCCAGCGCCCAAAATGCCCCAACGAACCTCACGCGAATCATTACGTAAACCTCGGTCACCCACGATAGCCTCCCATCAGTTGCGGCGAAATAGTTCCTGCTATCGCCCTATTCTGCCGCAAACAGGAACTATTCCATCACAAGATATAAAAGGGTCATGAGGAGCGTGTTTTGCCGAAGACTTTAAGCATGGCCGTTACGGGGCCCGGCTGGAAGCGTCGGCGCACGTCATCGAGACGCTCGGGGATATCGATATGCTGCGGGCAGTGGCGCGCGCATTTGCCGCACTTGACGCAATTGCTCACCAGCTTGGCCTCGCTTGTGCGCACCGCGCTCGCCGTAAAGTACTGCGATAGACCCGTAAACCAGCTGTGCGCATAGCTTGCGTTGTAGGCGGCAAAACATCCAGGGATATTGATGCCCTTGGGACATGGCATGCAATAGCCGCATCCCGTGCAGGGCACGCGATTCGATTTTTCAAACTCCGTCAGCACGTGCGCGATGGCATCGAGCTGAGTAGCTGTCATCGAATCCGGCAGGGCCCGATCGGCCAACGCCGCGTTCTCATCCACCTGCGCGGTATCGGTCATACCCGAAAGCAGCATCGTCACCTGAGGATGATTCCAGACCCACGAAAGACCCCAGGCGGCAGGAGTGCGCAAATGCGGGTCACGGGCACTATCGAGCACAGCGCGGGCCCGTGGCGGCAGCTTGCCCGCTAAACGCCCGCCCAGCAGCGGCTCCATCACAAACACCGCGAGACCTCGCTCGGCGGCGGCCATGAGCCCCGCTGTTCCCGCCTGATATCGCTCTCCAGCGTAATTGTACTGGATCTGGCAAAAGTCCCACTCATATGCATCGAGCATCGTCAGGAAATCCGCCGCGCTGCCGTGGTACGAAAAACCAATCTGGCGAATACGCCCCGCCGCCTTTTGACGAGCGATCCAGTCCTCAATGCCCAACGCCACCACACGTTCCCACTGGGCGGGCGAGGTAATGTTGTGCATGAGGTAATAGTCGATATGGTCGGTCCGCAGGCGGCGCAATTGCTCGTCGAAGAACCGGTCGAAATCCTCCGCACACTTGCACGAAGCATGCGGCAACTTGGTCGCCAGCAACACCCGGTCACGCAGCCCCAATCGCTCAAGCGACGCACCCACACAAGCCTCGTTGCCGGGATAGAGATAGGCCGTGTCCAGGTAGTTAATCCCCTGCTCCACCGCACGGAAGATGATGGCGTCGGCAGTCTTCGCATCCGGGCGTCCCGGCGCACCGGGAAACCTCATGCAGCCCAGCCCCAACGCCGAGATACGGTTGCCGCTTTTGGGGTCAACGCGATATTGCACGGCCCCTCCCCTCCCATCGAAGCCCTGACAAGGCGAAACAAACCCGTCACGTCATCGAAACACATCGGAATCGCAATCGAGAACGTATCGTAACGCAGCAGAAATCAGGCCGTCACGGCACCGCTTTAACATCAGCAAAAAGCCCGATGAAAGGAGACGAGCGTGACCACACGCGAGGACGCCTACCCCTACCCCGGCGAGCAATACATCCTCTCGGTCGACCGCTATCAGATCGAAGTCATGGACCATCTAAACGAGCTTCCAGCCACGAGCGCCGTCATCTTCTGCACCTTCCCCAAGGTCCGCGATGGCGTCGGATACCCCGCCCGCGTCTTTGCGGTCTGCCCCGCAGTGTAACGTCCAGGCAAACGTTTCTTTTTTATAACAGCCGCCCCGCGCACCCATCAATCACCCCGGCAGCATACAATCCATCAGGCGCCCCTTACGCGGGCGCCTTTTATATGGGGAGATGATTCACATGCAGATCAACAAGGTTGCCTTTATCGGCAAGGGCGGCGTCGGCCTGCTCTACGGCAGCATGATTGCCAAGGCCCTCGGCAATGACGCCGTCGAATACGTTATGGATGACGCCCGTTTTGAGCGTCACGCGGGCGATGCGCTCACCGTCAACGGAAAGCCTTGCGATCTCACGTCCGTCCGCGCCAGCGAGGCGACACCCGCCGATCTGGTCATCCTGACGGTCAAGACCACCGGTCTCGACCAAGCACTCAAGACTATGGAGCGTGTCGTGGGACCCAACACGCTCATCGCCTCGCTGTGCAACGGCATTACGAGCGAGCAAAAGATTGCCGAACGCTTTGGCTGGAAGCATACCGTTCTTGGTATCTGCCAGGGCATGGACGCCGTGTTCCTCAACGGCGCGCTCACCTTTACCAATGCGGGCGAGATCCGCTTTGGTGCAGCCGCCGGCACCGACCCCGCGACCGTCGCCGCTATCGACGAGCTCTACACGCGCTGCGGCATCGCCCATACCGTCGAGAGCAACATTGCGCACCGCATGTGGGCCAAACTCATGCTCAACGACGGCATCAACCAGACCTGCATGGCTTACGGCGGGACCTACGGAAGCGCCACGGAGCCGGGCTCCGAGCAGCGCCGCTGTTTTGTCGCCGCCATGCGCGAGACGCTTGCGGTTGCCAACGCCGAGGGCGTTGAGCTGACCGAGGCAGACCTGACGCAAATGGTGCACCTCATCGAGGGAATCGACCCCGCCGGTATGCCCTCGATGGCGCAGGACCGCATCGCACAACGAAAAACCGAAGTCGAGGAGTTCGCGGGCACCATTTGCCGCCTGGCCGCCAAACACGATATCCAAGTGCCGCAAAACGATTGGCTCTACCAGAGGATTCGCGAAATAGAAAGCAGCTGGTAGTGCTCGGCATACTGTAGCCAGCAGATCCAATGGCAAAGCCGCCGCAAGGGGCACTCCCCTCGCGGCGGCTTCCTTTTTCATCTTTGGCCAAAAATCAGCTTCACAACGGTTAGAGCTGCGACTCCGACGCCTGGTCCTCATCGTCGCGACAAAGAACTACACCTGCACTTCCCAGCAGCGCGGCCGCGATCAGCGCGCCGACCACGATAGGAGCAGCCCCGCATGTCCCCTGCATGCCCGCGACGAGCGCGGCCGTGGGACCAAGGCAGCCAAGCATCAACGCGACGGCGGCAACGGCGATATCTCGAGCATTCACAAGACCACTTCCTCCAAGAGAAAGACCTTATTTCTCATGAACTAGTGTGCCCCGCACCCATACGCCCAGCGTACCGCCACGGTAAGGGCTCTGTTAACTCGAACGCACATAAAGAACGGGCGGCTTTACGTTGCCTAAAAGCTCAGTAAAGACGCCCGCCCATCATGTGCCAATTTTCCTTATGGCAGATTACCAACCGGTATAGTAGTCGGTAGTTCCGGCGGCGCAGCCGGAGTCATAGACCTTGCACTCGCCCTTGGAACCGGTAAACGTGGAACCCTGAGCCTTATCGCCCGCGGCCACGACATAGTAACCATCGGAATCGCGCCAAAAGCCCTCGGAATCCTGAGTCCACTCGCCCGTGCGGTGGTGATACAACACGTTGCTGCTGTAATAGGTCTCACGGCGGCCGTTATAGTTATTGACGCCGCTCGAGCGCGTCAGGCCCGAGCCGTTCGCGTAATACGCAGCAGGCGCGTAAGACGAACCGGAGCCGGCGTTGTAATACGAAGCCTGAACGGCCTCAGCGGCCTCGGCTTCGGCGGCCGCAGCCTCGAGCGCTTCGCGCTTGGCATCCTCAAGCGCAGTGCGCAGCTCATCGAGCTCGGTCGACTTGGCGTCGACCTCCCCCATCGTCAACAGGCTACCCGCACCGTCGATACAGCCCTGCAGCACAGCGCGCTCGTCATCGGTGGCATAGTCGCCATACATATTCATGATGATCTGAGCGCGCATCTCCAGGGAATCGCGCTTGGCCTCCATCGAGGCGTTCCACTCCTGCATGGAACCATAACCATCGCCGCGATAGTCAACGGGCTGTACCAGCGTCGTCTCGGACGGCGTAGATCCAACCGTATCGGACAATGTTGCGGCGTGGGCATCAGTTGCACCGGCGCCCGCCAAAAGTGCCACGGTCAGAGCGGCGGAAAGGGCGGCGGCTTTCGGTTTTCGTGAATCGATCCTCATGTAGCTGGAAACCTCCGTAGTGCGTTTTTGCTGCGTTTGAGCTGCGTGTGATTCGATTGCGCTGCATAGTACCCCGAGCAAATCGCGACCTGCAGTTTTACTCAAAAGGCGCACGTCAATTGCGTAAAACTCACATCCTCTCAACAGGAGTTTTCCACAACTCGAATGCATAAAGCGTGTCAAAAACCCTGTTTTTGCACCCTCTCTATGCAAAAAAGGCGCCTGTGCAACCATTGTTCGCACAGGCGCCTTGAGCAGGCATTTTATGCAGTTATACCTATCGAGTCGCAAGGGGTCCTTGCACAAGTCGCTTTACTCGTCCAGCGCGGCGAAGGCCTGCTTCAGGTCCCAAATGATATCCTCGGCGTTCTCGGTACCGATGGAAAGACGGATCGTGGAGGGCGTGATGTTCTGCTCGGCGAGCTCCTCGGCAGACAGCTGGGAGTGCGTGGTGGTAGCCGGGTGCACGACGAGCGACTTGACGTCGGCCACGTTGGCGAGCAGCGAGAACACCTGCAGATGATCGATGAACTTCCAAGCTGCCTCCTGGCCACCCTTAATCTCAAAGGTAAAGATCGAGGCACCGCCGTTGGGGAAGTACTTCTGATAGAGCTCATGATCGGGGTGCTCAGGCAGGCTCGGGTGGTTCACCTTGGCGACGTGGCTGTCACCAGCCAGGAACTCAACGACCTTCTTGGTGTTCTCGACATGACGGTCAACGCGCAGCGACAGAGTCTCGGTGCCCTGGAGCAGGACCCAGGCGTTGAACGGGCTGATGCAGGCGCCCTCGTCACGCAGCAAGATAGCGCGGACATAGGTTGCGAAGGCGGCGGGACCGGCAGCCTCGGCAAACGAAACACCGTGGTAGGAGGGGTTGGGCTCAGCGATCTGGGCATACTTGCCACTCGCCTTCCAATCGAAGTTACCGCCATCGACGATCACACCGCCCAGCGAGGTGCCGTGGCCGCCGATGAACTTGGTTGCGGAGTGAACGACGATGTTGGCACCATGCTCCAGCGGACGGAACAGATACGGGGTGCCGAAGGTGTTGTCGACGACAACCGGCAGACCGTGCTTCTTGGCGATCTCGGAGATGGCGTCGATGTTGGGGATGTCGGAGTTGGGGTTACCGAGCGTCTCGAGATAGATGACCGTGGTGTTGTCCTTGATGGCGCCCTCGACCTCGTCCAGGTTGTGGGCATCGACGAAGGTGGTCTCGACGCCAAACTGGGAGAGCGTATGCTCCAGCAGGTTGTAGGAGCCACCGTAGATGGTCTTCTGAGCCACCATGTGGTCACCGGCCTGGGCAAGAGCCTGCAGGGTATAGGTGATGGCAGCAGCACCGGAGGCGACGGCAAGACCTGCCACGCCACCCTCGAGCGCGGCGATACGATCCTCGAAGACGCCCTGGGTGGAGTTGGTCAGACGGCCGTAGATGTTTCCGGCGTCGGCAAGACCAAAGCGGTCGGCGGCGTGCTGGGAATTGCGGAACACATAGCTCGTGGTCTGGTAGATAGGCACGGCGCGGGAGTCGGATGCGGGATCGGCGCTCTCCTGGCCAACGTGAAGCTGCAGGGTATCGAAACCAAAGGTGTGCTCGGGGTTGTTGATGAACTGGCTCACGATGATCTCCTTGATCGAACAAAAGTTAATAAATTAGAGAGAAGTAAGTCGCTGTCTCCTGATCACGCCGACGGGCGCAAACAGGAGCCCGGCATTCGTCTTAGTAAGCAATTCATATGCGGGCCTCCTTTCGCATCCCGGTTCCGTGGTTGGCTTAATTACCTACCGCCTTTGTGTGTTTTGAATAGTACGAGCATTGTTTCCCTCGGTCAATCACTTAAAAGCGCTAACCTGTTATCGGTTTTATAGATAACACTCGAAAGGATGGCGCCGATGACCCTCCAGCAGCTTCGTTTCCTGATCGCCGTAGCAGAGTCCGGCTCAATCAATGCCGCAGCCCAGCGCCTCTATACCGCTCAGTCCAACATCTCAAACGCCGTCAAAAGCCTGGAACAGGAGCTCCACCTGGAGATCTTTACGCGCTCCAGCCGCGGCGTCACGCTCACCAACGACGGCACCGAGCTTTTGGGCTATGCGCGCCAGGTCGTAGAGCAGGCCGACATGCTCGAGGCGCGCTACGAGGACGGCGGCACCCCGCAAGCCCGCCTCGCCATTTCCGCCCAGCATTACGCCTTTTCGGTCGAGGCCTTCGTCAACGTCGTCGAGCGCTGCCGGGACGACAAGTTCGAGTTCATCATGCGCGAGACCACCACATCGCAGATCATCGATGACGTCCGCGCGTTTCGCAGCGACATCGGCATCCTCTATCTGGACGACTTTAACGTCCGCGTTCTGCAGAAGGCTTTTGCCGATGCGCGCGCGAGCTTCCATCCCCTATTCGACGCGACGGTCCACGTCTTCGTTAGCGAGCGCCACCCGCTTGCCCGCCGCCCGCAGCTGTCCCTTGCCGACCTCACACCATATACGCGCTACAGCTTTGAGCAAGGCACCTCGAACTCCTTCTATTACGCCGAGGAACCTTTTAGCTATATCCCTTGCGACCGCAACATACGAATCTCGGACCGCGGAACACTTACCAACTTACTTATCACGTCGAACGGCTACACCCTGTCGACCGGTGTCCTCTCCAATGAAATGCAATGGGGTATGGCATCGATCCCGTTAGCAGACGCCCCAACGATGCACGTAGGCTATATCATGCACGACGAGCGCAAGCCCTCTCCCCTCTTGCAGCAATACCTCGACGAGCTCAACCGCATCATCCATGCCAACTAACTGTCGGAAGACGGGGTAGAAACCGTAGATTGCTAGCCCCCGGCGGGCATGGCGCTACAATGGTCACTCACACGAAACGTACCCAACGAAAGGAACCATGTGAAGGTCATCATCTATACCGACGGCTCGGCCCGATCAAATCCGGGACGCGGCGGCTACGGCGCCGTACTCAAATACACCAACCCCGCCGGCAAGACCTTCACCTCCGAGCTTTCACGCGGCTACGCCAAGACCACCAACAACCGTATGGAACTCATGGCGGTCATCGTGGCGCTCGAGGCGCTCAACCGCCCCTGCGAGGTCGAAGTCCATTCCGATTCGCAGTACGTCGTCAACGCCTTCAACAAGCACTGGATCGACGGCTGGAAAAAGCGCGGATGGAAAACCGCCAACAAGCAGCCCGTCAAGAACCGCGACCTGTGGGAGCGCCTACTCACCGCCAAAAGTAAGCACAAGGTTGAGTTCATCTGGGTTAAGGGTCACGCCGGCCACGAGCTCAACGAGCGCTGCGATGAGCTCGCAACCACGGCGGCCGACGGCAGCAACCTCGATATCGACACCGGCTTTAACGAGAGCGACCTGTAATAGCGTTTTCGCGCAGCTTTATATCCCCACGCGCTACACTCATCCTGTAGACCAAACAACGCAAGGGGGACGTATGCTGCGCATCGCGACCATCGGCACATCCATGATCACCGACGACTTTATCCAAGTCGTCAACGCCAACGACCAAGCCGCGTTTGTGGGCACGCTTTCACGCGACGCCAATCGCGGTACTGCCTTTACCGCCGAGCGCGGTGGCGAGCGAAACTTTACGTCACTCGATGAGCTTGCGGCAGCCGTCGACGTCGACGCCGTCTATATCGGCAGCCCTAACGC
>URZB01000026.1 GCA_900552295.1 uncultured Collinsella sp. | reverse complement strand
CAGCGTCAGATGTGTATAAGAGACAGGCCATCGAGGCTGCCGAGGGCGAGTGCTGCGACCGTTGCTGGAATTACCGCACCACCGTCGGCGAGTACAACGGTCACGCACATATCTGCAAGCGCTGCGCTGACGCGCTGTAGGTTACGGCGTTCGTAGAACGCCGTAACCTACCGACGCTGCAAACGCTCCTAAGCGGCAATCTGACGTTCAATCGTCGGTCGCGTACCAAAGTACGCTTCCCTCCTCTTTCACGTCACCTTGCTCGCTTAGGGACGTTTTCGCTGTTGGTGACGGCAACGCGGCTTTTCCATTGTTGGAACTAGAGCCTTCTCTTTCGACCTGTGCTCTTAGTCGAAAGCTATTTAGCGACATTCCGTTATTCGGAATGTCGCTTTTGTTTTGTGCTGGTTATTTCGCTTGCGTTGGTGGATATGTCGTGCGCTCTGCGTATGGCAATATAAGATGGTTAATTGCGTTCAACGGAATTCGATTGTTCTGAGGGTAGGGGATTTCTTTGGGTCGTTCTGCGGATATGACGCCGCCTTTGCGTTGGCGGTTGGGTGTTGCTGGTGGCGTGGCGTTGGCCGTGCTGCTTGTTGACCAGCTGACCAAGCTTGCGGTTCGGGCCGTGGGCGATGCGCTGCATGTGACTGTCATCCCCGGTGTGATCGACTTTATGTTTGTCCGCAATATCGGCGCTGCCTTTAGTATGGGTGAGGGGCATGGCATCGCGTTTGCCGTGCTGGCGTTGGCGGTCATTATCGCTATTGCCGTGTACCTCGTTCGTGCGCCCCGGCTCGCCCATCTTGAGGTTGTGGGCATGGCGATGGTTGCGGGCGGTGCTATCGGCAACGCTATCGATCGTTTGGCCTTTGGCTTCGTGACCGATTTTATTGCCACCACCTTCATCGACTTCCCCGTCTTCAATGTGGCCGATATTGGCATTACCTTGGGCGTCGTGCTCGCCCTCTTCGGCTACATGTTCTTGAGCCCTGCGGCCCGCGAGGTCGATGCGACCGCCGAGCTCAACGCCCGTGACGAGGCCCGTGCCAAGCGCAAGGCCCAGCAGCGTGGGGAGCGTGCCCGCAAGATTCGCGAAAGGAATGAGCGCTAATGGCCGACATCCATATTCTTGTTGCCGACGATGCCGCTGGTCAGCGCCTTGATGCCTATCTGGGCGCCAACGACGGCTGCCCCACGCGCTCTGCCTGCGCGCATCTGATCGAGGGAGGCGCCGTTGCCGTCAATGGCGAGACCTGCCTGTCCAAAAAGTATGCCGTGCGCGCCGGCGATCGTATTTCGGTCGATTTGCCCGAGCTGCACGATCCCACCGATGTGATTCCCGAGGCCATCCCGCTCGACATTCGCTATGAGGACGACTACCTTATCGTGCTCTCCAAGCAGCGCGGCCTGGTGTGCCATCCTGCACATGGTCATGAGAGCGGTACGCTCGCGAATGCCCTGGTCTATCACTGCGGTATCGACCATCTGGGCACCGTGCAGGGCGAGGACCGCCCCGGCATCGTGCATCGTTTGGATCGCGATACCTCGGGTCTCATGCTTGCGGCAAAGGACGACGACACCCAGCGCGCGCTCCAAAATCTCATCCGCACGCGTACGCTCGATCGTCGTTATATCACGCTCGTTCACGGTCATATCGCTATGGATGAGGGCACCATTAACACCGGCATTGCGCGTTCTACGCGCGACCGTGTCAAGATGGCGGTTTCGGACGACCCTTTCGCGCGCCAGGCCATTACGACCTTTAAGGTCCTCGAGCGCTTCGATTCCACGCGTTTTGACGACGGCTATACGCTCGTCGAGTGCCATCTGTTTACGGGCCGCACACATCAGATTCGCGTGCATATGCGTCATATCAACCACGCCTGCGTGGGCGATCCACTCTACGGCAAGTGCGATGCACGCGCCGATCAGGGTCTGACCAGGCAATTCCTTCATTCCTGGCGCGTCGCATTCGACCATCCCGTGACGGGGGAGCGTATTGAGTGCCGCGATGAGCTGCCGTGGGATCTCGCTGCGGTTCTTGACGACCTGGCCCCGCGCTCGATTGGCCGCACCGCCGCCGGCGACGACATCGTCCCGCAGCTTGGCCTTCTCGAAGCCTAGCCGGTATTAGGTGGTTTCTTGAACTCGGTAAGCCTGCGGTAAGATATACGATTGTTTACGTAATGCGTTCCTGGGAGCCTGCATGCTCGCCTTTTTACAAACCAACACACCCATCGTGATTTTCAACCAGATTGTCGTCACGCTGCTCACGGTCTGCTTTCTGTACCAGGTGGTCTTCTTTGTCATCGGTGCTCTTCGTGGCGAGGTCGCGCCTCCCAAGGCCAAAAAACTCCACCGCTATGCCTTCTTTATCGCGGCGCATAACGAGGAAGCCGTGATCGCCAACCTCGTACGCTCCATCAAGGACCAGGATTATCCGTCCGAGCTCATCGAGGTCTTCGTGGTCGCCGATGCCTGCACCGACAACACGGCGCAGCTTGCGCGCGAGGCCGGTGCTATTGTTTATGAGCGCAATGACCTGGCCCGTAAGGGCAAGAGCTGGGTCATGGACTTTGGTTTCGATCGCATTCTCAACGAGTATCCCGACACGTTTGAGGGTTACTTTATCTTCGATGCCGACAACGTTATCTCCCGCGATTACGTGTCTAAGATGAACGATGCCTTTGACCAGGGCTTCCATGTGGTCACGAGCTATCGCAATTCCAAGAACTTCGGCAGCTCGTGGATCTCGGCAGCTAATGCCACTTGGTACCTGCGCGAGGCGCGCTTCCTCAACAACGCGCGTAATATCTGCAAGACGTCCTGCGCTGTCTCGGGTTCGGGCTATCTCATCTCCGCCAGCGTTATCGAGGGCATGCACGGCTGGCAGTTCCATACGCTGACCGAGGATATCCAGTTCACCACGTTCTGCGCCATTCACGGCATTCGCATTGGCTATGCGCCGGCGGAGTTCTTTGACGAACAGCCCGTGACGTTTAAGGCGTCCTGGAAACAGCGCATGCGTTGGACCAAGGGCTTCTACCAGGTGTTCTTTACCTACGGTAAGCACCTGGTCAAGTCGACGTTCCGCTATCATCGCTTTGCTGCCTACGACATGTTTATGACCATCGCTCCGGGCATGCTGCTGTCCCTGATCTCCATGCTCGCCAACGCGACCTTCCTCATCGTGGGCGGACTTTCGCATGGCTTCTTGGCCACCGAGGTCGAGATGCAGGCTTGTGCCGCCTCGCTCATTATGACCTTCGCGATGATGTACCAGACCTTCTTTATCCTGGCGCTACTCACCACCATCTTCGAGTACAAGCATATTCACTGCGCGCAAAAGTGGCGTTTGGTGACCAACCTATTTACCTTCCCGATCTTTATGTTCAGCTATATTCCCATCACGGTGGCGGCCCTGTTCCTAAAGGTCGACTGGGTCCCGACGCAGCACGCCGTCAACGTTACCCTCGACGAGGTCATGCAAGGCGCCAAATAACCACCACCAAAACCACCACAAAGGGGACAGGCACTTTTGTGGTGGTTTTTGCTTTCGAGTAGCTGCCCAAGGAGGTGCACGATGCCCTACATCCCATTTTGGATTTGCATCTTTGCCGGTGCTTTGGTTGATGCCCGTGAGCGGCGGTTTCCCAATGAGCTTGCCGGCGTGTGTGCGGTGGCGGCGTTGGCAGGCGTCTGGCTCGACAAGGGCGTTACCACGGCGCTTGACCACGCCGGTCTTGCGGTCATCGTCTACCTTGCCCTTGTGCTCACTGAGTCGCTCTGGCGGCGCCTTCGCCACGCCCCCGGCATCGGCATGGGGGACGTCAAGGCGCTCTTCGCGCTTTGCACGCTTGACCCTCTGGGCGGCATCGTGGCATTTGCCGTCGCGCTCCTGGTCCTTGCCCTCTCCTGCCTCTTCACAAAATCGCGCTCCCTGCCATTGCTCCCGTTTTTGGTGCCGATTTTTGCCATAATCGAGTGCGTGGGTAGTACGGTGTAACCGTTTGCGCGCCCTTTTTAAGGAGCATGCCATGGCAATTAATCAAGAAACAGCCGCCATCAAGGCGCGCATGGATCGCATTCCCGCGGCGTTGTCGCCCGATCTGGTCGAGCGTATTGCCGCCGACCGCGCCTCGGGTGTCGTCAACCCGTATCGTTGCAACGACGATCAGGTCATTCGTCGTATTGATCGCGCTGCCGACAAAGGCACGCTCATGCGTCCGGCATTTATGCGCGATACCGAAAAGATACTTCATCTTCCGTCGTACACCCGTTATGCAGGTAAAACGCAGGTCTTTAGCTTCCGTAGCAATGACGATCTGTCACGCCGCGGTTTGCACGTGCAGCTTGTCTCCCGCATTGCGCGCGATATCGGTCGCGCCTTGGGGCTCAATTGCGATTTGATCGAGGCGATTGGCCTGGGTCACGACTTGGGACACACGCCTTTCGGCCATGCCGGCGAGCGCTTCCTCAACGATATCTATCATGAGCGTACGGGGCGTTATTTTTTCCATAACGTGCAGTCGGTCCGAGTGCTCGACACGCTGTATGGCCGCAACGTGTCGCTCCAGACGCTTGACGGCGTGCTATGCCATAACGGCGAGTACGAGCAGCGTGTGTTTGAGCTCTCGGACATGAGTTCTTTTGACCAGTTTGACCAGACGGTTGAGGATTGCATTGCCACGGGCTATAGCGCAATTGAGCATCTGCGTCCCATGACGCTCGAGGGCTGCGTCGTTCGCATCTCGGATATTCTTGCCTACGTCGGTCGTGACCGTCAGGATGCGATCGCGGCGGGCCTGCTTTCGCCCGACGCTTTTGATGATGGCCGGGGCGGTGCCTACAACAGTTGGATCCTCACGCATGCCTCTATCGATATCGTTGAGCACAGCTATGGTAAGCCGCGCATCGAGATGAGCGAGGACCTGTTTGAGGAAATTCGCCGAGCCAAGCGCGAGAACTACGAGAAGATCTATAGCAAGGGCGGTATCGAAGGCGATTCCGAGGCGGAGCTGCGCGAGGCGTTCGTAAAGCTCTACGACCGTTGCCTGCGGGATCTAAACAGTGGCGACGAGTCCTCTTACATCTTTAAGCACCATATTTCGCGCATTGAGCAGCAGCTTTCCTACTATGATCGCACCTATGCCTGGCAGGACGACAAGGATCAAGCCGTGGTGGATTATATCGCGAGCATGACGGACGGTTATTTCTGCGAGCTGACGAGCAAGCTGTTCCCTGGTCTGGAGTTTCCGCACCGTACCTATATTAACGAACGGTAGTTCGTATTAATTCGGTATACTGTTAGTGGAAAACGTTTTTGATTGATACACGGGATGGCTATGGACGACCTTTTTTCTGCTTCGACGCGCGAGCGTTCCTTTCAGAATGCGCCGCTTGCGGTGCGCATGCGCCCCAATTCGCTCGACGAGTACGTGGGCCAGCAAAAGGCCGTCGGTAAGGGTTCATGGCTGCGTGCCGCGATCGAGCACGACGTGCTTTCGAGCGTGATTCTGTACGGGCCTGCCGGTACGGGCAAGACGACGCTGGCCCACATTATCGCCAACCATACCAAGAGCGAGTTTGTCGAGGTCAGCGCCGTCACGGGTACCGTGAAGGACCTGCGTCGTGTGATTGATGAGGCCAAGACGCGCCTGAATACGTACGACCGCCGCACCATTCTATTCATCGATGAGATTCACCGCTTCTCTAAGTCGCAGCAGGATGCCCTGCTGCATGCAGTTGAGAACCGTACCGTCATTATGATTGGCGCTACGACAGAGAACCCGTACTTTGAGGTCAACTCGGCACTGTTGTCGCGCGGGCGCGTGGTGGAGCTTGAACATCTGAAGGATGAGGATATCGCCACGCTTATTGAGCGTGCGCTCGAGGCACCACAGGGCTTGAACGGAAAGTTCTCGGCCGATGAGGATACGGTCAAGACCATCTGCACGCTGGCAGCGGGTGACGCTCGCTCGGCGCTCACGACGCTCGAGCTTGCGAGCGAGATTGCCGTCACGCGTCCCGATACCGAGGGAACGCCAGCGCCTGCGGCGGGGGAGCGCTATCCCATCACCGTGGATGACGTGAAGATTGCCAACCCGCGTCGCGGCTTTACGTATGACAAAAACGGCGACATGCACTACGACATCATCAGTGCGTTCATCAAGTCCATGCGCGGTAGTGACCCCGATGCCACGATCTATTGGCTCGCGCGCATGATCGATGCTGGGGAGGATCCTAAGTTTATCGCTCGCCGCATTATGATTCACGCTTCTGAGGATGTTGGCAACGCCGACCCGCAGGCGCTTTTGGTGGCGCATGCCGCGTTTAAGTCTGCCGAGGTCATTGGCTATCCCGAGTGCCGCATTAACCTGGCTCAGGCTGCACTCTATGTGTGCTTGGCGCCAAAATCCAACGCGTGTGAGGCTTCGATCGATGCGGCGCTGGCCGATATCCATTCTAGTGGGCTTCGCGAGGTGCCGAGTTATCTGCGCGATCGCCATCGCCCGGGCAGCGATGAATACGGTGTGTATAAGTATCCACATGATTATCCCGAAGGCTGGGTCGATCAGCGCTATTTGCCCGAAGGCTTGGAACGCGGTGCATTTTGGCAGCCTGCCGGGCGCGGCTGGGAAGAGTGGCGCGTAGAGCAAAGCGAACGAGACCGCAGCGGGAATGCACCGAGGTAGCTGCTGATAATTTTGTCCCACGTTGCTGCTCTTGGCATGTTCGGTCCCCTTTGGGGTACCATGAAAAGCGTCTGTATTTCGATTCTTCCGGGAGGCTTGTATGAGTCCCATTCAAATCGCCCTGCTGCTGCTCGCCGTTGCCGGCGTGTGGGCCATCGCTGAGCTCGCGCTTACCCTGCGCAAGACCCGCAATGTTGTCGACTCGCTCGATAAGACCGTGAACGACCTCAACAACACCATCGCCGAGGCTCAGCCTGTGGTGGCAAAGCTCGATGGCGCTGTCGATGAGCTTACGCCGGCGCTTGCCCAGATGGAGCCGCTGCTTAAGTCGAGCAAGACGGCAGTTGATGCCCTTACCTCCAATCTCGTAGAGGTCGAAGCCGTGGTTCGCGACATTTCCGAGGTTACGGGCAGCATGGCCGAGGCCAGCAATGCTGTGTCGAGCGTGACCGACTCTGCCGCCGGTGCTGTGCAGAAGCTCTTCAATAAGGTGAAGGCTCCTGCAGCCGACGCCGATCGCAAGCTCGCCGCTGCCGCTGCGGAGGCCGAGCAGCCTACCGAGCGCGTCCTAATTGGCGAGGACGAGGCCGCCGCGGGCGACGATGATGGTCAGAAGTCTGTATCCAAGCCGGCTCAGTATTACACCTATACGCCCGCCGAGACCTCTGAGGAGTCTTGCAATGAGTAGCGAAGCAACCTGCCCTATCACGCTGACCGTTGCCGGTGACCCGCGTCTCGCTCGCCTTGTGCGCATGACGGCAGCCAACGTTGGTGCCCTGTGCTCTATGTCTGTCGATCGCATCGAGGACATCCGCATGGCTGCTGAGGAGGCTTTCATCTTTGGTTGCACCGCGGTCGACTGCGATGACATCACCATCAAATTCGATGTCGATGAGACCCACGTTGGCATGACTATTACCTTTGGCGACCAGGCTACGGTCGATGAAGACGACCAGGCTGCGGTGTATGCCGAGCTCATCCTCGCGAGCGTGTGCGACTCCTACGAAAAGACTACGGCGCCCCTGACGCTTTCCCTCGACCTCAAGGCGGATATCTAATATGACCGAACGTTCCCGGAGCGGTAAGACCGCTTGGGACAAGGAGAAAACCCGCGAGCTGTTTCGTCGCTATAAAGAGACCGGTGACCCGGACGCACGCGAGCAGCTCGTCATGTCCCACATGAACCTGGTAAGGTTTCTTGCCAACAAGTTTAAGAACCGCGGCGAGCCGCTCGATGACCTGATGCAGGTTGGTTATTTGGGCCTGCTCAAGGCTATCGACCGCTTTGACCCTGAGCGCGGACTCGAGTTCACCACGTTTGCCACGCCTACCATCTTGGGCGAGATTAAGCGTCACTTCCGCGACAAGGGCTGGAGCGTGCGCGTGCCCCGTCGCTTGCAGGAGCTCTCGGCCAAGGTCAACCAGGCTACCGATAAGCTCACCAACGAGCTACAGCGCTCGCCTAAGGTTGAGGAAATCGCTGAGTACTTGGACGTGACGGTCGATGAGGTGCTGGAGGCCATGGAATCGTCTTCGGCCTATACCTCGGTGCCCATCGAGGCTCCTGGTGCGTCCGATTCGGACGATGCCCCCTCGATTCTCGACCGTTACGCCGACGACGACAACGAGCTCGACTTTACCGATGACCGCCTAGTGATCGAGGAAGCCATCCGTGATTTCTCGCCGCGCGAGCGCGAGGTGATTGAGCTGCGCTTTGTGAAGGGCATGACCCAGATCGAGATCGCCAAGAAGCTGGGTATTTCTCAGGTACAGGTTTCGCGTCTGCTGCGCCGCACGCTTAAGAAGATTCAGGACAAGATCGACCCCGACGGAGTGATGATTCGTTCATGAGTGAGCACCCCCAACAAACCGATCGCGTGCTGCGCGACACCCGCATTCTGACGCTGCGCATTTGGGCTGTTGTCGGCTGCATTGTTATTGCTGCCGTCATCTTTAACCTTATGGGCATCCTGGCACCGGTTATTGAGTTTCTTGCCGTCGGCTCCATCATTGCTTTTGTGATGTCCCCGATCACCAACTGGCTCGAGCACCATGGCGTGAATCGCGGCATCGGTTCGCTTATCGCGCTTATTGTTGTTGTTGCCGTGCTCGTCGGTGTCGTTTGCATCTTGTCGCCGATTCTCTTTGGTCAGATCATGGAAGTCCTGAGCCGCCTGCCCGAGCAGCTTCGTGTTGCGGGTGACGATCTCAATGAGATGATCTCGCATGCCAAGACGCTCAACAACACGCCGCTCAAGGAGTATTTGGACGATAATCTTTCGTCCCTGGTTACCGTGGCATCGAAGTATGTGTCTCAGATTGCTGCCGAGCTTGGTCGCGGTGTGTTCCCGCTCATCACCAATACGGCCTCGCAGTTGTTCGTGATCTTCCTTGGTCTGGTGCTTGCGTACTGGATGGCCTGCGACTACCCTCGCATGCACCACGAGATTTGCACCATCATCGGTCAGGAGAAGGAGACCTCGTACCGCTTTATGGTCGCCATCCTTTCTCGCTCTGTCGGCGGCTACATGCGCGGTATGGTCGTGACGTCCATCTGCGGTGGTTTCCTCGCCTTTATCGGTTTTTTGATCATCGGTCATCCGTATGCGGCGCTCATGGCTATCTTTACCGGCATCATGCATTTGGTTCCGGTCGTCGGTCCCTGGGTGAGCGCAGCAATCGCCACGGTACTCGGCTTCATGTTCAGTCCCATGTTGGCGTTATGGACGCTCATTGTGACGATGGTCGCGCAAAACGTCACCGATAACGTGATTTCGCCTAAGGTTATGCAGAGCTCGGTGCAGGTGCATCCCATCATGAGCCTCACGGCGCTCGTTATTGGCTCGGCACTCATGGGCCCCATCGGCATGATTATTGCCATCCCGCTATGTGCGGCCCTCAAGGGTATCTTCGTGTACTACTTCGAGAATGAGACCGGCCGCCAGCTTGTGGCCTATGACGGCGCCGTGTTTAAGGGCACACCGTACCGCGATGCCGATGGCAACCCGGTCGCCGCCTACGACGCGCTCGGCGACGACACCTTCATCTACGAGTCCGAGCTCATCGGCAACGAGACCGCGCCCGAGGCCCAGGCCATGCCCAAACCCGAACTCGATAATCCCTGGATGAAGCTCTCGGGCCTTCAGCCCGATGCTACGGGCTTTTTCAAGAATCCCTTCGCCAAAGACGACGATTTCAATATGAACGACGAAACCAAAACCGGCATCGACGGCTCCATGGACGATTCGGATTCTAAATAGGTTCTATTAACGTTTCTTGAAGTTGTAAATGACAAGAAACGCGACCAAAGCGATTGATAAGGGGCCGGCTACATAGAAAAAGAGAACGTCAATTGCGCGTAGAGTGTAATAAGCCTTATCGCCGGACATTACTGTATACAATACGTATCCAAATGATGGTTGGTTTGCGTACCAGCATGAGAAGGCTAAGAGCGCTAAAAGTGCTACAACCAGAAGTGCATTCAGGACAAATCGTTTGCTTTTCATCGATCGCTCCTTCCGGGTGAATCTTATATGCAATTATACAGCAGTCCTTTTTCAAAGGATCGCGCAGTACTAAATAACGTGCACTTTCGCTGGAGGGTCGCTGTTTGGCGACCCTCTTTTTTGCACGGGGGCGGTTGGATGGTAATATCGTTACGTTTGAACTGTTTCGATGTGAAACCGAGGAGATTCCCTCTATGAGTGCTGACTACCCGTCAATGACTACGGCTGAGATTCGCTCCAAGTTCCTCAACTTCTTTGAGGAGCGCGGTCTTAAGCTCTATCCTTCTTCGTCCCTCGTCCCCGACGATCCTTCGCTGCTGCTTGCCAACGCCGGCATGAACCAGTTTAAGGAGTATTACCAGGGCAAGAAGACCATGAAGGAGATCGGCGCGATCTCCTGCCAGAAGTGCGTCCGCACCAACGACATCGACTGCATCGGCGAGGACGGCCGTCACCTGTCCTTCTTTGAGATGCTCGGCGACTTCTCCTTTGGCGGCGTCTCCAAGCAGCAGGCCTGCGCCTGGGCCTTTGAGCTCATCACCAAGGAGTTCAAGCTGCCGCTCGACCGCCTGTACTTCACCGTCTTTACCGAGGACGGCGAGACCCACGACGTGTGGCGTTCCCTGGGCGTTGCCGAGGACCACATCTCGCGTCTGGGGGAGGACGACAACTTCTGGGCCGCCGGCCCCACCGGCCCCTGCGGTCCGTGCTCCGAAATCTACTTTGACCGTGGCGACGAAAAAGGCTGCGGCAGACCCGACTGTCATGTAGGCCTGTCTCTTATACACATCTGACGCT
>URZB01000025.1 GCA_900552295.1 uncultured Collinsella sp. | reverse complement strand
GAGCCTTATCGTCGGCAGCGTCAGATGTGTATAAGAGACAGGATAACCGACGTCGAGGCAACGCCATGGGATGCCGCCCGCTCAACCAGCGCCGCCAAGCGCCCATCGGTGCCGGCACGCCAAAGCCCCGCGATCGCCAGCACGATCGATAACAGCGCCACCGTGACAATGGCGTATTCGACCGTCGCCTGGGCAGATTCCTCACGCAGAACATCATGCATTTCACGATCCCTCCTTTGAGTCCGTTGCCTGCGGGCTCAGGCGCACGGCGCGCAGACGACACGAAGCATCGCCAGCATCCGCGGCAATTGTCACCATATCGACCCAGCCGCGTCCGTCGCGCACGATGGCGCCCCACACGTTTCCCTTGATGTCGAGATAGCCGCTCAGAGCAAGTTGCGCCGTGGGTACCTCGCGATAGGCACGCAGCATATCCGCCGCCGCTTCGGTCATCGGTCGGTCCTCGGACCATGCAAGCCGGACCGCAATCGCGTTGCCCTCAGGCGAATCCGTCGCAGTGCCAGACCGCTTGTCGAGCGTCCGCAGAAAGGTTTGCGCCGTGACAGCGACATCCGAATCGTCCGCATCTCGCATCTCATCTTTTTGAGACGCCACCGCCGAATCTGAGCCCAAATTGGAGGCGGTCCCAGGACGCTGCTGCCGCGCGGCGTTAAGCCCCCAAAGCACCGCCGCTATCGCCACGGTCAGGCAAGCAAACACCAGCAGCACCCCGATGGGGCGCTCGCCCTCTACAGGCTGTTGATGCCCTCGCTGATAGCGTTCCATAGATCTTGGACCTTGCCCTTAAATGCGACGATGGCGATAATCGCGATCACCACGAGCACGCCGACCAAGATGGCATACTCGGTGGTACCCTGTGCACTCTCCTCCTGCAATAGTTCCTTGGCGCGCTGACGAACATGTGCCGCCCGGCAAAACGCCCAGCCCTGGACCTTGCCAGCAGCGTCAGTCATCGTGTTCATGTATTCCTCCCTACATCATCCCGCCTGCTCCCAGCAGCGGGCCCAATATGGACAGAAGCAACGCCGGCAAGATGAGCGTGCCGGTGGGAATCAGCAGCTTGACGGGCGCACGCTCGATCTCGCGCTCGACCGCGGCGCGATGAGCCGCACGGATCTCGCGACTTTGAGCGGCCAGCGTCTCGGCAAGTGGGGCACCCAGGGCGAGCGCCTGCCCCACCGTGATGGCAAAGGTCTCGAGCGCTCGCACGTCCAGGTCGCGCGCGGCGGCCAACAACTCGTCCTCACGCGTGCCCACGCCCACCTGCCACGCCATGCAGGCGCACTCAAGGCGAAGAGCCAGCACTGACCGGCGGTTGGCGCAGAAAATCTCAAGCGCCGCATCAAACGAAAGACCGGCCGAAAGACCCAAGCGCACAACATCGATCATCTCGGACACTTCGCCGAGCGACACTCGCGCCGGGCCGCCCGCTCCAACCGCGCCCTTCACTCGCGCGGTCAGAGCATCGACCACCGAGCGACCCGCGGCAGCGACCAGCACCGCCTCGCGCTTGCAGGCCCCTGCGATCTTGCGTGCATCCGCCCGATCCAAACCCGTCGCGACAAATACACTCAGGGCGCACAGGCAAGCCGCAACTGCAACCGGGGCGCTCATAGCTCCACCCGCATAATGCGCCGGATAACCACCAGGGCAACGGCGTTGAGGGCAAGACCCAGCACCACAGCGCCCGCGCCGGCAGGCGTCGCAAGACCGCGACGAAAATCTGCCGAAAGCAGCGCCAACACCGCGCACATGCCCGCCGGCATCGCCGCGACCATATGCGCAGACATGCGAGCCTGCGACGTCTTAACATCCAGGCGGCGCTTGAGCTCAATACGCTCCCCCACCATGCTCGACGCCTCGGACAGTAAGTCGGCAAGCGGAGCGCCGGTACGCTGAGACACCTTAAGCGCCAAGGTCACAAGCGAAAGACCGGGGGCGTCGATACGCACGAGCAAGTCATCGAGCGCGTCGGTCGCCGAGATGCCGCAATCGATCGCCGCCGCCACCCGCAAAAACTCGGTATGTACTGGCTCTTGCGCATGAGCGCCCACAAAGCGCATGCCCTGGGCCAGCGAATGTCCCGAGGCAAGCGACATGGAAAGTGCGGTAAACGCCTCGGGCATGGCCTCTTCTGCATCGTGTTGCTCGCGCCGGCTCTCAAAGCCATCCCGAGCGGCGCCAACGGCAAACGGAGCAACAAATCCCAAGGCAAATCCGAGGGGCGATAACGACACCATCGTTAGTAAAACGCAGCAGACACCGCTCGATAGCAGCAGAAACGCCAAACGTCCCGAAGCATCTTCGATCACGAGGCCAAGGCGATGCGCCGGAGCCAGCGATGCCCACGAACGGGCGATCTTTTTCAGCAGATCGTTTTCCACCAGCTCACGCGGCAGCTTCTCTGCCACCGTCTCGAGCGCCTGACGTGCCAGCTCCGCCGGCGGTACCTGCGGCACACGAGGTTCCGCCCCGCACGCCGCCGCGACAGAAAGCCCTGCCAAGCCCCCTACGACGAGGGGCACAGTGATCTCCATTCGTCCACCTCCTCTTGTGTGAGCGTCCCCGACCGCAGGCCTTCTGCGATAAACGGCGGCTCGCGGTCAAGCGTCCAGGTGCGCTCGGCGGCATCGAAAGTCACATAGCGCTCGAGCTCTACGCCGCCCGACGCGGCGCGACGCACCCCCGAATACGAGGAGACGAAGCGCCTGCCATCGGCGTGGCGCTCGGACATCACGATGCCGTCGAGCGCCATGGCAATCTGCTCCTCGATGAGCTCGCTCGGCAGATCGATGCCATAACGTGCAAGCAACGTCAGACGCACCACGGTCTCCTGTTCTGAGCCCGCATGAAGTGTGGTGAGCGACCCGTCGTGGCCCGTGTTCATGGCCTGCAACATGTCGCAGCACTCGGCACCGCGCACCTCACCCACCACGATGCGGTCGGGGCGCATGCGCAGGGCATTGGTCACCAGGTCGCGGATCGTCACCGCGCCCTCGCCCTCAATTGAAGCCTCGCGCGCCTCTAGACGCACCACGTGCGGATGATGCGCAAACTTGAGCTCGGCAGAGTCCTCGATCGTCACGATGCGCTCGCCGGTGGAAATCTCGCATGACAACGCGTTGAGCAGGGTGGTCTTACCAGATCCCGTGCCTCCCGCAACCGCCAGGTCCTGTCGCAGCGACACCGCGCACGACAGCAGCTGCGCATACCAAAGCGGCAGCGACCCCAGCCCCACAAGCTCGTCCAGCGAGCAGATGCGATCCGAGAACTTTCGGATGGTGAGAATCGGTCCGTCAATCGCCACAGGCGGAATCACCGCGTTGACGCGATAGCCCGTTTTGAGGCGGGCGTTGACGATGGGGCTGCGCTCGTCGATACGGCGGCCAAGTGGCGAGATGATGCGGTCGATAAGCACACGGATCTGCTCATCATCCTCAAACGCATGCTCGATGGGATGCAAGACGCCGCCGCGTTCAAAGAAAGCCGAGCGGCAGCCGTTAATCATGATCTCGGTAACGGTGTCGTCCTCGATGAGCGGCTGCAACGGCCCCAAGCCCACCACGTCATCCAAAATCTCGTCGATGATGGTCTCGCGCTCGGACGTCGCGAGATCGGTCGGCTCCTCAACATTGAGCGCCGCCTCCACCGCGGGACGCAATTCCGAGCGGGCAAGTGCCGGGTCGATATAGGCGCTGATACGCGCCACTTCGTCGTAACCCATGCGGTCCATCACGGCGCGCTTAGTGCGTCGTTTCACCGCGCGGCGACGCCCCGCATCTACAGGAGCTGCCGCCGCTGCAGCGCCGGCAGCCTTAATCCTCGTTTGCAGGCTCATCGCTGATCACCCTCGCGCGACCAGGGAAGGCGGATACGCGGGCGTTCGGTACGCGTCGCACGGTCGGCGACCATATCGCTCCAAGGGCCGACGGCGCACCCCAGTTCCACGAGCATCTCGCGCGTGGCCTCGCGCACGCTGGTCGCGAAAGCGCTCGTCTGACCCACTGCCTCGTCAGCGCGCCCAAACGCCATGAGCGCGGCGAGATCCTGCCCGCCATCGGCGATACGAATCTTGGAGCTCAACGCACAGGCAATCTCAAAGCGCATGGCGACGTCCTCGTCTGCCCCGCGCGCACCGAACCGGTTGAACACGGCGCTCATGCGCGTGCGCGGCACACCTACTCGACTTGCCAGTTCAATGACGCGCGACGCCGATGTCGCGGACGACACCGCAGCATCGCCAACGACCAGGCAACGGTCGCTCGCCGCCACCGCAGCCGCCACGGCGTCGCCCCAAAAGACCGAGGTATCGATAAAGACCACGTCGGATTCGCGACGCAGGACATCAAGCAGTAGCTCCACCGGACGTGCCATGAGCTCGGCTTGCTCGGGCGCCGCGACGGGACCCCAGAGCGTAACGCCCGGGGCGACGCGCATCGATGCGGCTACGATATCCGGCTCGGTGAGCGTGCCCGCCGCCGACGGCTCGATAAGTGCCGCCATATCGCGCGGAGCATCGACGCCTAACAAGTCGTAAAGGTTGCCAAACATCAGGTCCAGGTCGAGTACGGCGGCACGCAAGCCCAACAGCGACGATGCGTGTGCCATGGTGGCAACGATCGTCGACTTGCCGCAACCGCCCGAACCCGAAATGGCGCAGATGACCGGAGCTCGATGCTGCGGAGCGGCAGCGTCTGCCGGCGGCATCGGAGGCGGCGGAGCGGGCGTCGGTGACAGCGTCCCCGTCTCCCCCGCCGCAACCACACGCTGCGTCCAAGCCGGCATGGCGGCTTGTTCGGTCTGCGAGGCAGGCTCGTTCTGTGCAATCTGCTCATGCCGCATCAGCGGCAACTCGCCGCACCCGGCAAAGCCCTCAACTTCGTCGAGTTCATCCGCCAGATTCACGCCGTGCACGTATCCCATATCTACAGCCGGGGAGTCGCCAGCATGCTGCGCCGGCCCTCCAGCGTCATCGCATACAAGGGGGTTCCGGGGGCGCCGACCATGCTCGGCTTCCGCTTTTCCATAATCATCAACACGCGGGCCTCTTGTAGCGCGAGGCGCCCCGGGTTCCCTATCAACAAAAGCATCGGGCTCAATCGTCATGCGCCGATCGGAATCAACCGCTCCCTCGCCCGCGCGCCCGTTGCCGCATATACTGTGCGCAGCGATGACCTCGGTCGCCCCTGCGCGAAACAGCCCCTCGATATCCGACGGATCGAGTGCTTCTATCAACACGACCACGCGACTCACGCGGCCTTCGGCCGTCAGGCGCGCAACAGTCTTGCGCACATCTTCGGTATCAAACAGAGACGCCGCGATGATGGCAGCCCCGCGGCGCGACGGAAACGCCCGCGCCATGGAAATCAGCCCGTCCAGGTCACCCACGCGAAGCACCTGTGCACCCGCATCACGGCCCTCGACTTCCCGCTGCAACAGCCCGTAATCGCCGCACGCGCAGCACGCAAGCCAGATCGCCTTCATCACTCGTCGCCTCCGCTCTTTTTGCCGCGCGCCGTGGCGGGAATCGTCAAGCTGACCGTTCCCTTGCCCGAGGCTCCCAGCAGTTCCTTGACGTCTTCGGGGTCAGCCGCCAGCGTCACCCATTCGATCTTGCCCTCGCGCGTGGCACCGGAATTCTCACTGGTATCGATCACGTGCGCGCCGCACAGTCGATCGGTTACGCCATCTTTTTGCACGTACACGTCCACATAGCTGCCCACGCCCGTGGCACCGCCGACCGAGTGCTCGGCATCGACCGCCACCGAAACGGCGACCTTGCCCTTAGGCACCTCGAGCTTGTGGCTCTCGGCCTTGGTGTAGACATTGCAGATCACGGCGTTTTTGGGAATACGTGAAGTCGTCACGTCGCCGCGTACCTGGCGCAGCTCGGTCGCCGCGTCACGCGGCAGCAAACTCGTCAGCCATTCCTGGGTTATGACATTGGTCTCATCGAGGGTCTCGCCCACATCGATATCGCGCGCCGCGACGCATACCTCGACGCGATCGCCACCGTACTTGGCCAAGGTCTCAGCCTGGACCTGTTCGGCTTGCGAGCGGATCGACGAGCCGTAAACCATGCAGAGCAGAGCAGCGAGCACGCCCGCGACCAGACTGATGGCGATGCGCTTGCTCTTGTTCACGGCCGCTCCTCTCATGGCAGTGCCGGGCGAATGCCCGTACCACCATTGTCTGGGTGGTCAGAGTGCAAAGCGGCGCAATCGCGATCTTGGTTTTCGATGTCAAACCAATCGCTGACCAAAAGCTGACCAGCCCGTCAAGCTCGTGGCAAGGTTTTGGTCAGCACGTCAGCAAACTGCATGTTTCGAGGCTTTTCCGCAGCAAAAAAGCCGTCTCCCGAACAGTTGGGAGACGGCTGTCATAGGAAAAATCAATTACAGATGGACATCGGGATCGAGCATTTGAGCGCTCACGCGCATGGATGACGCCAGGTTTTGGAACGTTTCCAGACGCAGGCTGTCGATCTGCCCGGCGTCCTCGGCCTCGCGAACGGCGCAGCCCGGCTCATGGGTATGCGTGCAATCGCCAAACCGGCACGCGTGCGATGCCTCGACAATCTCGGGGAAGGCGCACGCCAGACCCCGCTCGTGACCCACGAGCGGTAGGCTGCGCAGGCCCGGGGCATCGGCGATCACGCCGGCGTCGCCCGGCAGCGCCACCATCACGCGCGCGACGGTAGTGTGACGGCCCTGGTCGTCGCGTTCGCGCACACCGCCGGTCGCCAACGTATCGTGGCCCAGCAGTGCATTGAGCAGCGTCGACTTGCCGGCACCCGACTCGCCCAGAATCATGGCGCAGCTCCCGGCAGGCACGCAGGCACGGACCTCGTCCAGGCCGCGGCCCTCGGCAGAAGACGTCACGATCACGCGCACGTCCGGGCCCACTAGGCGGCGCACGCGGTCCAGATCGCGCTCGAGCTCCTCGGCATCGCAGCGGTCAGCTTTGGTGAGCACCACCACCGGCTCGGCATCGCAGTCGAGCGCCAACACCAGCGAGCGCGCCACGCGGTCGAGCAGCACCTCACCGGCACCGAGCGCCTGCACGATTAGCACGCTATCCACGTTGGAGCAGAGCACCTGGCGCTCTCCACGGGCACGGCCGCGCCAACGCTCAAAGCTCGTACGGCGTGGCAGCACGCACTCAATCACGCCCATATCGTGCCCGGGAGCGCGGCGCACCGCCACACGGTCGCCCACGGCAGGCAGCAGGACCTCGTCCTCGCCGCGCGACTTGGCAAACCCCACGGCATGCTCGGCGCGGAAGGCGTCATCGGCAGTCGCCACCAGCGGAAACCCGCGATCCAAGCGCACCACGGCGCCAAGCTGCATCTGCTCGGGCTCCTCGGCATGTGCGCAAAAGTCGTCAAATGCCGCCTGCTGAGCTTCATCGACCGGCAGGTCATCGAACGCCGGAACATCCTGCAGCGCGTCGAGTCCCGGCACGTTTGCCAGCAGCTCCTCGGCTGATGCGGGGGCCTCGGTCGCAAGCTTCCGACGACGATCGCGCTTAGCCCGCGCCCCCGTCGTCTTTTTCTTCGCTTTAGCCTTAGCCTTGCCCACAAGCGCCTCCCAGCACCATAAATCACAACTGAGCAGGTATTTTAAATCAAAAAGAGCTGGCCGGGCAAAGCCCTAAATCAAAAAGAGCCGGTCGAGCAAACGCTCGACCGACTCACATACTTTCCCTCAGCTCATGGTCCCGAGAGGTTATCCGAAGGCCCGCCCGCCGGGAGGGGTTTCTTCTGAGCGATCCCGCAGCGCGAAGCGCGAGGACCAGCGAAGAAGAAACCCCGCAGGCGGTCGGGCCGGTGGGAAGGATGGCCTTTCGACCTACTCCTTCTCCACCGCGCGCATGATCGCCTTGTAGATCTCCATAAGCGGGATGATCAGGAAGGCCAGACCCAGCGCGGCAAGAACGCCCTTGAGCTCAAGCGTCACGGGGCCAAAGAACATCTCGGCAAGCGTCGGCTGCACGGTCACGATCACCGTCAGCACCAGTGCCAGCGCGGCGGAAGCCCACAGCCACTTGTTCTGCTTCTTCATGGTGAACAGCGACGCACGACGGCTGCGCATATTGAAGCAGTGGAAAATCTCGACCATGTTGAGCGTGATGAACGCCATCATCACGCCTTCCTCGTCGGCATTGCCGGCGATCATATCGGCGATGTGGATGTAGCCCATGTCAAAGTACACGCCCACAAAGAAGCTCGCCAGCACCAGCACGGTGATGATTAGGCCCTGGACCACGCAGTCCAGACCCATATGTCCGGCAAAGACGCCGTCCTTGGCGTTGCGCGGCTTGCGCTTCATGATGTCGCCCTCGGCGTCCTCCATGCCCAGCGCGAGCGCGGGGAAACAGTCGGTGACCAGGTTCACCCACAGCAGCTGCACCGGCTGGAAGATGGTAAAGCCGATGAGCGTGGCGATGAACACCGAGAAGACCTCGGCAAGGTTAGCCGAAAGCAGGAACTGGATGACCTTGCGGATGTTGTCGTAGATGCGACGGCCCTCTTCGCAGGCACCGATGATGGTAGCGAAGTTGTCATCGGCAAGCACCATGTCGGCGACGTTCTTGGTGACGTCGGTACCGGTGATGCCCATGCCAACGCCGATGTCGGCGCGCTTGATGGACGGGGCGTCGTTGACGCCGTCGCCCGTCATGGCCACGATCTGGTCGCGCGACTTCCAAGCCTCGACGATGCGGGTCTTGTGCTCGGGCTGAACGCGGGCGTACACGCCGTAGTCCTCGATGTGCGCGTCGAGTTCCTCGTCGCTCATGCGGTCGAGGTCGGCACCGGTGATGGCATGGTTGCGATCGGTGACGATGCCCAGCTGCTTGGCGATGGCCACGGCGGTGTCGATGTGGTCGCCCGTGATCATGACGGTGCGAATACCGGCATCGTGGGCCTCGCGGATGGCGTCGGCGACCTCGGGGCGGACAGGGTCAATCATGCCGGACAGGCCGCAGAAGACCAGGTCGTGCTCGAGCGCAGCGGGGCTGCAGTCGCTCGGGACCTCGGTGTAGGTGCGGCTTGCCAGCGCCAGCACGCGCAGGGCCTCGTCGGCCATGACCTTGTTGGCGGCCACGAGCTCGGCACGACGCTCCTCGGTCAGCGGAACGACCTTGTCGCCGTCGTAGATATGGGTGCACAGGCCGATCACCACGTCGGGCGCGCCCTTGGTGTACTGCTCATACTCGCCGTCCAGGGTCTCGACGACCACGGACATCATCTTGCGGCCAGAGTCGAACGGGGCCTCACCCACACGCGGGTGCTCGGCGGCAAGGCCGGTGAGCCCCGCCTTGCCGGCGTCGTTGACGAGCGCGCACTCAGTCGGCTCGCCCACGGCCTCGCCCAGCTCCTCGTCCCACTGGGCATCGGAGCACAGAGCCATGCCGGCCAGGAACTTCTCCTTAGGCGCGGCGAGCTCGTGCTTGACGACGGTCATCTTGTTTTGGGTAAGGGTACCGGTCTTGTCGGAGCAGATGGTCTGTGTGCAGCCAAGGGTCTCGACGGCGGAAAGCTTACGGATAATCGCCTGGCGCTTGGCCATTTTGGTCACGCCGAGCGAAAGCACGATAGTCACGACGGCGACCAGGCCCTCGGGGATGGCAGCGACGGCGAGCGAGACAGCGACCATAAAGGTGTCGAGCAGCGCGGTCGGATCGGTGAGAACGTTGCCCACGCCGTGGCGGATGATGTCGACACCAAAGATGACGACGCAGATGACGATAACCATGATAGTGAGGATGCGGCTGAGCTCGGCAAGCTTCACCTGCAGCGGCGTGAGCTCTTCCTTGGCCTCGGCCAGGGCGCCGGCAATCTTGCCCATCTCGGTGTTCATACCGGTACCGACCACGACGGCGCGACCGCGACCGTACACCACGGTGGAACCCATGTAGCACATGTTCTTGCGGTCGCCGAGCGGCACGTCGTCGGTGCCGGTGGCGAGCTCGATCACGTTGGCATGCTTCTCGACAGGCACGGACTCGCCGGTGAGTGCAGCCTCTTCGATCTTCATCGTGGCGCTCTCGAGCACGCGGCAGTCGGCCGGGACGGAGTCGCCCGCCTCGAGCATGATCACATCGCCAGGCACGAGCTCGGCACTCGGCAGGTGCACGAGCTTGCCGTCGCGCAGAACCTTGGACTGCGCCGCGCTCATCTCCTGCAATGCCTCGAGAGCTTCCTCGCTCTTGGCCTCCTGAACCACGCCCAGCACCGAGTTGACGATAACGACGAACATGATGATGGCGACGTCGGCAAAGTCCGCCTCACCCTTGACCATGCCCGTGAGTGCACTGATGACGGCGGCAACGATCAGCATGATGACCATGGGGTCGGCCATCTGCTCAAAGAAGCGCTTCCACAACGGCGTCTTCTCGGCTTCCTCGAGCTTGTTAGGGCCTGTCTTGGCGAGGCGCGACGACGCCTCGTCGTTGCTCAGGCCGAGGTCCTCATCGACACCTTGGTCGCTGAGTACCTCCGCCGCGGCGGACAGGTATTCCTTTTGCATATAGAGTCCCCTCCTGGGATTCGGGCCACTCAGCAGATTGATGCCCGATCATAATTCCCAGGAGAAGGGCAAGGGCTCATCAAGGCTGCCGTGCTGAGCGGCAGTTGATAGTGGAGCTATGGTACCCCAAAGCGGCGCGTCTAGCCAAAACATTCCAATTGGAAACACGGCTCGAGTGCAACGATGCAGACCGTGTGATGCTCAACATTGATAAAACGTTTTTTCTTCGGCGCATCGTCAAACTGAAATATCGCCCAGATAGCAGCGGTCAGAACGGTTGATAAAGTTTTTCATATACCGTTTTTACCGCAAAAAATGAACTTCTAATTCGGCATACGGTCGATTTATGGGGGTGTTCGGTCGTCATTTCGTTATAATCATCTCAGTTTTATTTCTTATGGTTTATCTATCAGCTGTCTCTTATACACATCTGACGCTGCCGACGATAAGGCTC
>URZB01000024.1 GCA_900552295.1 uncultured Collinsella sp. | reverse complement strand
GCCTTATCGTCGGCAGCGTCAGATGTGTATAAGAGACAGCGTCAGGTAGTGCCACGCCGACTCCACCAGTGCCGTCCTGGCGAGCCGGTTGCCCGTCTTGGTTATCCCGCCGCGCCGCTCGGTCTCGCCGCTCGAGCGCTCCGACGGGACCAGCCCGCACCAGCTCGCGAAGGCCGGGGCCGTCCGGAACCTCGTGAAGGAGCCCGCCTCGGCTGCGAGCCTGAAGGCCGTCAGGGTGTCGATTCCCTTGATGCAGGAGAGCGCCTCGACGGCCGGGCGCCACCGGTCGGTCCGGGCGAGGGCGAGCACCTTCTTCTCGAGCTGCCGGCGGTCCGACTCCGCGCACCTCGCGGCCGTGACGTAGTACTCGAGCACGTCGCGCTGGGGCCCCTCGAGCCTGATCCCGGATATCCACCTCCAGTGGGCGCGCGTCCAGGACCCCTTCCTCGTCCCGTCGGCGTTGCGCTCGTCCCAGACGTGGCCCAGCCTGATCAGGAACATGTTGAGGCGCTGCCTGGCGCGGCGGTACTCCACCGTGGCGTCGTCGAGGGCGCGGTCGAGGTCCCGGGCGGCCTCGACGGCCGCATCGGGCAGCGGGACCTCCACGATGTTGTGGGTGGCGAGCATGCGGGCGATGAACTCGGCGTCGCGCCGGTCGTTCTTGCGGCGCGCGTCCGCCGCCGGCCTCTGCATCTTGGAGACGGCGGCCACGGCGCAGTCGAGGCCGAGCGCGCGCAGCTCGCGCGCCATGTGGAAGCCGGTGGGGCCGCTCTCGTAGCAGGCCCTGGGCCCCTCGAACCCGAGGGCCCACTCCGCGATCTCGGCGGCGTCCGTCCCGAAGTCACGGTGCACCACCTCGCCGGTGAAGGGGTTGAACGCCGCGGCGGCGACCGATCGCGCGTGGACGTCCAGGCCGATGGAGGTAACATGGGGCATGGGAAGCCTCCTCCCCGCAGGTGCGGTAAGGGCTACCGCACGGGCCGATACTCAAAACCCATTGTGGCATCCCGAGCCCGCGGAAAGAAGCTGCGCCGCGGGGGAGGCGACCCAAATGGCTTTCTCATATCGTCTTGCGCTTCGAACGCTGCTTGAGTGCCTCGGAAAGGCCGACAAGCGCCGTGAAGAACGAGACCAAAGCGGTCAGAAGTCTCACGAAATCAATCAAATCGGTCATGGGCATCACCTCCCATCAGATGGAGGGCGTTGCCCGGCACATGGAACTGCCGCCAACAGTATCAATTCTATCAAAGCGCAGTTAGATATGCGAATGTTTGTTCGTATTTCAGAAGATCGGAGCTCGGGTACGGCGAAGGAACAGTTCCTTTGCCGTACCCGAGCTTGTCGCCGAACTGTCACCTACATTTTTCGAGTTATTCGGCCACGCTGCTGGTTCTGTATAAATTCACCGCCGGGATTATCTGAGGGTTTTTATCCTTATTTGAGCGCATGCATGCCCATTTGCGCACTTACGTCACCGAATCAAACACCATTAGAGGCATGAATGTTCCCGAGAGGGCATCTTTAGCCATTTAACGACCTCCGATAGGCCGAATAACTCGAAATTTGTTGGTGGCGAAAGCGTAACAGTCCTATACGCCAAAAGCTGGCATCTCCCACGCGACAAAGGGACTGTCCCTTTGTCGCATTATTCGATGATGGTGCGGGAGTTTTGCTTGTGCATGGTGGCGAGCATGTGTTTGGGGACGGCATGGGCCATACAGCTGCCGATGGTCGCGCTCGCGGCGGCCTTAGCTGCATCGCTACCGTTCTTGGTCGCGTAGCTGTGGCGGAAACGCTTGAGCATGGCAATGTCGTTGCCGCCGTCGCCGTAGACCGCGACCTCGTCCTCGGCAATACCGTAGTAGCCCGCCAGCCAGGCCACGCTCTCGCCCTTGTTGCACGCCGCATCCGTAATCTCGAACATCACCGGATCGAACGGCGCGTTGACCACACGGTCCGAGCGCTCGGCCAAATACGCTTTAAGGTCACGCTCCAGCTCGGGCGAGGTCACGCGGCAGTTGATCTTGCACACATCGTGGCGCAGGATGTCACCGATCGACTGGTCGAAATATTGCTCCTCGTGATACCCGCCACGTGCACGCATGCCACGCATCACGATACGCTTGATAGGGCTGTCCTTTTTAAAGCCCGCCTGATGCATCTCGAACGAGCCGCTCGAGAACATGCCATCGGGCGTGGAGCAATCAAAGCAAATGTCCGGAAACTCCTTGAGCAGTTCCTCGGTGATCTGCGGGTCAATGGTCCAGGTTTTGAGCACCTCGCCATGACTGTCGCGCACGATGGATCCATTGGAGCAGCAGGCGTCAAGCGTCAGGCCCGTAAAGCCATGCTCGCCGATCGGCAGCGTCGAGCGTCCGGTCGCGGGAACCACATGCAGGCCAGCTTCGGTCAGCTCGCGAATGGCACGGCGGATGGTCCCATCCGCCTCATGCAGGGCGTTCAGCAGCGTTCCGTCTAAGTCACTCGCAAACATCTTGATCATGGGCGTGCCTCTCCTTCGTCTGCACGATATTGTAGACGAAGGAGAGGCACGCCCAAACAATGCCGTCACGACGCGACGTGCCACTGCCTTCACAAATTCACGGTGCCCCAGCGCGCTAAGACAATCGCCACAAGCGACTTTTCAGCCGATAAAACAGCGCCGTCGTCAACGTCAGCACCGCCAACATGCCTGCGAATACAATCGCCGGTGTCCATCGATCATATGCGAGCCCGTAAACCAATTGGCCAATAGGCGTTGCACAGGAAAGCATCATATAAACGAGTGCCAGCACTTTTCCGCAGAGTTCCTTTGGCGCTGACCGCTGAACAAATGAAACGATTTCGACCGATGTAATGCTTGCCCACGCCATGACCCATGCCGAGCCGGCCGCAAGCGCGGCAAACGCTAATTCATCAGGACCGCTCAGTAGCGTGACAATAATCGGCACGACTCCAAAACAGATCATCGCAACATATCGACATATGCCCTTGAAGGAAAAACGATGCGGCCAAATACCGACCAAACCACTGCCGACAAGACCACCTAAGCCCATAGCCACCTCAATAATCCCAACGAAGGATGACTGCATTCCGAGATGCTTTGCAACAATAACGGGAGCACCAATCGTTAACCCAACTAACGCAAGGTTCAAAATAGCCGCAATCAAAAACACAACGAGCAATGATGAGTTTTGAGACAGGTACCGAATCAACTCCCGAAAATCGTTTCGGCGTGTCGTACGAGTCGCGCCGTCTCCCATCGTTTCAGATGAGGCATTTTGCTTGAGTGCGCCGCCGAACAGCAGGGCTGAAATCGTAAACGTCAACGCCGCGGTTTCGCATAGAGTATCGATACCAAAGCACCCATAGACTGCCGTCCCGACTACAGGCCCCAAGATATTGCTCGCCATGGTTATCTGCGAGACCAGCGCAGTGGCACGCTCAACCTTTTCTGGGCCCGTCATGCGCACCGCCTCAATTTGAAGCATCGGTTTCAGCAGCGATTGGATGCCATATTGGACGCAAAGCATTGCTGCCACGACAACCGCAAGAGGCAGCGAACGCTTCATGGGGATAAACAGCAGTGATGCAGCCATCAGAACAATGCCGAGTACCACAAGAACCCCGCGATGTCTTCCCCGATCCGCCAAAATCCCGCCAACCGGAGTCGCGAGCACGCCCGGTATGAACGCTATCGCCGCGACGGCGCCATATAACGTTGAGGAGCCGCTGCAATCGAACAAGTAGAGCGGACACGCAAAGCACAGTGCCGACAGCATCGAATACGCACACAGCTGTGCAACAAGAAGACCAAATAGCCTGATAGATCGCACCGTTTTTGGCGCCAATGAAACGCTAATTCTTCGCATCCCAGCCATAAGCCTGCCCCCAAATACATACTGTCAGTATGTATTTAATGACTTGAAAAGGGCAGCCGTGGCTACCCTCACAAATCAATTACATACCGTTGGTATCTATATTACCACCCGGCACGGTTCCATACGTCCCAAATCTGGGCCGTTGTCTGGAGCACTTCATTACCCAAATCGAGACCCACTGCGGCCGCCATCTGCGTCAAACATTGCGCGCGAGCGACCATTCGCTCCTTGGGCTCGAGCGGACGGAACAATGGCAGCAGCCAAAGATTCGCTAGCAACGATACGGCCTCTGCTGCTTCGCGCGGGCATTCGCACGCAATGGAGCCGTCGGCGACGCCTTCCTCGATTACCGGCAAGAGATATCCATCGGCCGACTCGTCAAACGAACTCTGATACTGCATCGCCAGCAGACGCGAACTCTTTACCGGATCCGCCGCAGGATGTATGCGCGCCCAAAGCTCAATTTGTGGTACGACAGACTCAGGCGCATAAAGTCGCTTGAGCTTTTGGGCGCCCGTCATATTGCCAGCACCGAGCGTCGCGCGGCGGCGTTCAACAATCGGAGCCACCGCTCGATCAAACGCGGCGTTGAAAATCTCTTCTTTGCTCTTGAAGTGATGATAGATAGCGCCCTTGGTCATGCCATCGAGACGGTCAACGATATCCTGGATGCTCGTTCCCTCATAACCCTGTGCGCAGAATAGCTCCAGCGCCGCGTCGAGAATCTTCGCGACCGTCTCTTCGGGATATTTATTGCGACCCATAATCCGCCCATCCGCAACGCAAGCCTTATGCCTCACTGCGATATTTTAACGTTGCGGATGGCAAACGGTCGGTTCTACACCGCGGCGGGGCCGTGTTCGCCGGTACGGATGCGAATAACTTCCTCGACCGGCTCGACCCAAATCTTGCCGTCTCCAACGGCACCGGTGCGAGCAGCATTGCAGATGATGTCGACAATTCCGTCGACGTGCTCGTCGGCACAAATGAGCGTGAACTGCACCTTAGGGATCGTGTTGACAAGCAACTCGTTGCCGCGCACGTATTCCTTCCAGCCATGCTGCGCGCCGCAGCCCTGCACTTGGTTGATAGTCATACCACGAACATTGGCAGCAAACAACGCGTTTTTAAGAACCTCAAGTTTCTCAGCACGAACGATCGCCGTAATCTTCTTCATAGTGAATTCCTCTCTTTATCAAATAAAAGAATTGCCATTCAATGACGCGGGTTTTCGAGGTGCCCGAGATTGCCCCGAAAGAGGAGCACCGCGTACTTCGGTACGCAAGCGACGGTTTGAGGGGTAAGGTCGGGTGCCTGGGAAAGCCGCGCGACGATTGAACGGCAAGGTGCGGAGCTTGGGGAAGCTGCTAATCGAGTCCCGAGAAAGAGGGATACGCGCTCTCGCCGTGCTGACTCGCATCCAGGCCCAGCGCCTCGTCGGCCTCGTCCACACGCAGGCTGCCATGGAACAGCGCCTTGACCACCGCGGCGATCACCAAATCGAGCACCAGCACAATAGCGACCGTCACCACAATGCCCAAGATCTGCGAGATGAGCAGCGACACGTCGCCCGTGTAGAACAGGCCGCCCTTACCGGTCCACGAGAGCTCCGGCACGCAGAACAGGCCCGTGAGCACGCCGCCCAAGATGCCGCCAATGCCGTGGCAGCCAAACGCGTCGAGCGCATCGTCGTAGCCAAACTTGGTCTTAAGATGGCTGATAGCCAAATAGCAGACGGGCGAGACGATCAGGCCCATGACCAGCGCCGCCCACGGCTCGACAAAGCCCGCACCGGGCGTGACCACCACGAGGCCCGCGACCAGACCGGTGCTGGCACCCACCAGCGTGGGGCGACCGGTGTGCACGCGCTCGACAGCAAGCCACGAGACCATGCCCGCTGCGCTGGCCGTCACGGTGTTGAGGATGGCGAGTGCCGCCACGGCATCGGCCTTAAACTCGCTGCCGCCGTTAAAGCCAAACCAGCCAAACCAAAGCAGCCCGGCGCCCAGCGCCACAAACGGCACGTTATGCGGACGGTAGCTCACCATGCCAAAACCACGACGACGGCCGAGCATTAAGCAGAGAATCAGGCCCGTCAGACCGGACGAAATGTGTACCACGTCGCCGCCGGCAAAGTCGAGTGCGCCGATCATGTCACCGATAAAGGAGCCATCGCCGCCCCAAACCATGTGGGCGAGCGGCGCATAGACCACAAGCAGCCAAATGCCCAGGAAGGCCGTCATGGCACCAAACTTAACGCGGCCGGCCAGGCTGCCCGTGACGATAGCAGCCGTGATCATGGCAAATGCCATCTGGAAAGCGATGTTGATAATCTGAGGGTAGACGGCGCCGTCCGCAGCATTGCCCTCGGCCGCCTGCAGCACCTGGTTGAGCACCGGCAGGCACAGCAGCTGGTCAAGGCCTCCAATAAACGGGCTGGAACCGTCGCCGCCGTAGGCCAGCGACCAGCCGGCAACAATCCACAGCACGCCGACCAGGCCAATGGCGCCAAAGCACATGAGCATGGTGTTGATGACATTTTTGCGCCTGGACAGGCCGCCATAGAAAAACGCCAGACCCAGTGTCATTAAAAACACGAGCATGGTGCAGATGAGCATAAACGTTGTCGATCCCGTATCGTACATTCGCTCCCCCTTGATCGCATGAACGTTGTCGGCGCCCATAATGCGGCCGAGGGGCAACTGGTGTAGACCAGATACGGCGTTGTTAAACGCTGCGTTGTCGAATGGAAACGGTGCCGCAATCTTGGAAACGGCGCGGCAACGGACGCGAAACGAACGGGAAATACGCGAGCAAGGGAGCCGTGAGCGCGCCCATCCCGGCTAGCGCCGAAACAGCTCGTGGGCGCGGTCGCGGAGATTAGTTGCTCGAATGACACCTTCGTAGCGATTGATGCGCAGACGCGGGAAGGCATTGAAAAAGCGCAGGTCACGACGACTGAGTGACACGCTCGGTACCGGACGGCTCATGCGCTTACCGGCAAGGCGACGGCTGAGCGACGGACGCGGCATGCTCGGCGCGGCATCGGCCACGCGGCGGGCAGCGAGCGCCAGGCCGCGAGCACCATCCGAGATAAACGTCGGCATCGAAGCCTTCTCGCGCAGGGCATCGAGCGTCGCGTCGCCCAGCTCCGCCAGCCACGCGTTAACGGCGCGGCTGCGGATATGCGTCTGTGCCACCGAGTCGATCGCCGAATCGGGAATACGTTCGAGCATGGAGTCGGACGCATCGGCAAGAGACTCATTGATGCGGTCGGCAAGGTCGGCGCGCACACGCTCCAGCTGATCGGACAGGCGGCGCCAGCTGGCCAAAGAGCACACCGCGTCGACCATCATCGCGACCGCGACGATAAAGGCGGACAGCCGCACAATCAGAACCGGCAGATGGCCAAGCAGCCCCAGCAATGCCGGCTCCACTAAACGGCAAATGCACAGCGCACCCAAGCCAAACGCGCATGCCCAGTACAGACAGATGCGTCCGTGCAGGTTAAACGGCAGGTGCGAATAGTCCCAAAAGCGAGCGCCTGTTGTTTTTTCCAGCAGCACGCCTACGCTGTACTCAATCACGCTGCATACAAGCGCCGCGGCGACAAACTGGCTCGGGGCATCCGGAATCCCGCGCAACAAAAGCCAGCAGGCTATGCCGCCCACACCATAGATAGGGCAACACGGTCCCAGTAAAAAGCCACTGTTGGCGAAGCGTCCGTGATTGAGCATGGCGCAGACCGTCGACTCCCACGCCCAGCCACAAAAGCCGTAGAAGGCAAACGAGAGCACCAGCGCCGAGAGCGGACAGGCGGCAAGCGTCGCGCCGTCAAATGCCATGTCGATCGCGGTCCCCACCGTCTACCCTCTCCTCTTTTCGCTCGATGCTTTACTCACGCCATCGTCCACCTCGTCCCTGCGCGGCAGACGACCGGCGACCGTCTCGCGCAGCGCGCACCATTTATCTGCCAGGCATACAATCCATGCCTCACGACACGTCGGCGGCACCGGCACCAGTGGAAACATATGCCGCACGATGATATTCCGCTCGCGCGACGTCAGCTCAAAATCTTCCTCGGCACGCGCCAGGGCAAAAAACGGGTGGCGAAAGCCATGCAGCCGATGGCTTGGGTCGGGATCATGCCAGTCATAGAGAAAGTAATCGTGCAGCAGGGCCCCGCGCAGCAACGAGGCGCGGTCGACCGAGACACCGACGCGGCCCAGGCGCTCGGCAAAGGACAGACTTGCCCGCGCCACCGAGGTCACATGTGCATAGACCGTCACATCACCATGCTGGATAAACTCGCGCGTCAGGTCCAGACGGCCCGCCTGTGCCAGTTGACGGGCAGCATGGTCTACTTCGCACGCGATTTTCTCGGCACGAACGACATCGGACATGCTGCCTCCTTCCAGCGACTCACGGCGACAAGCCACAGCCTGTGCACAATCGATAAAAACATCATGGAACACATCAGTATGGCATCGGACAAAACGTTTTGCCCCACCAGTTGGCGAATTACCGCGCCGCCGTCACATATCAAACGCCAAAATGTGCGAGACTGTCTTGTGCAATTGTGCCGGCCGAGGGAGCGCCGGCGCACGATTCGCATGGAGTAACCCACAACGATGCTGCTTACGCAAACGACAACGCCCGAGGACGTCAAGGCTCTCGACCGCGCCGAGCTTCCGCTGCTCTGCGGCGAGATCCGTCAGGCAATCCTCGAAAGCTCCGCCGCCGTCGGCGGGCACGTTGCCCCCAACTTGGGCGTCGTTGAGCTTACGGTTGCGCTTCATCGCGTGTTTAACTCCCCCATCGACAAGATTGTCTTTGACGTTTCGCACCAGACCTACGCCCACAAGGCGCTGACCGGGCGCGCGTACACTTATATCGATCCAGCACGCTATGGCGAGGCTTCCGGCTTTGCCAATCCCGACGAGTCCGAGCACGACCTGTTCGCCATGGGCCATACCTCCACGTCGGTGAGCCTGGGCTGCGGCCTTGCCCACGCGCGCGACCTGGCGGGCGATACGTACAACGTCATTACCGTTATTGGCGACGGCTCGCTTTCGGGCGGCCTGGCGTTTGAGGGCTTTAACAACGCCGCCGAGCTCGACAGCAACCTGATCATCATCGTCAATGACAACGACCAGTCCATTGCCGAGAACCATGGTGGCCTGTATCGCAATCTGGCCGAGCTGCGCGCCAGCAACGGCGCCTGTGAGCGCAACGTTTTCCGCGCGATGGGGCTCGATTACCGCTATCTGGACGCCGGTAACGATGTGTTGGCCCTCGTCGACGCGCTGCAGGAGCTGCGCGACATCGACCACCCCATCGTGCTGCACGTCTCGACCGCCAAGGGCAAGGGCTTTGAGCCAGCCCAAAACGACCCCGAGCGCTGGCATCACGTAGGCCCCTTTGACATGGCGACCGGCCGCAAGCTCTGCCCGGGCCATCCGAGCGAGCCTGCGCCGCGCACCTATGCCGACATTACGGGCGAGGCGCTCAGCGCCGCCATCGAGCGCGATCCGCAGGTCGTGGGCATCACGGCCGCCACGCCCTACATCATGGGCTTTACACCCGAGCTTCGCGCTGCCGCCGGCAAGCAGTTTGTCGACGTGGGCATTGCCGAGGAGCACGCCGTGACCTTTGCCACCGCGCTTGCGCGCTCGGGCGCCAAGCCAGTCTTTGGTGTGTACGGCACGTTTTTGCAGCGCGCCTACGACGAACTGTGGCACGACCTGTGCCTCAACGATGCCCCCGCAACCATCTTGGTGTTTGGCGCCTCGATCTTTGGCACCACGTCCGAGACGCACCTCTCGTTCTTCGATATTTCCATGCTGGGCGCTCTTCCCAACATGCGCTACCTAGCGCCGGCCTGCATGGAGGAATATCTGTCCATGCTGAACTGGTCGCTCGACCATCGCGAACATCCTGTGGCGATTCGCGTGCCCGGCATTGGCCTGGTGAGCCGTCCCGACCTTGCGCCCACCGAAGACACCGACTACAGTGCCGTTCACTACAACGTGGTTCGCCAGGGTCGCGACGTAGCAGTGCTCGCACTCGGTGATTTCTTTGAGCTGGGCGAGCGCGTGGCAAACCGCCTGGCCGCCGAGTACGGCATCGAGACCACGCTCGTCAACCCGCGCTTTGCAACCGAGCTCGACCGCGAGTTCCTCGACAGTCTTGCCGCCGAGCATCGCGTTGTCGTCACCCTCGAGGACGGCATCTTGGACGGCGGCTGGGGCGAGCGCGTGGCGTGCTACCTGGCCTGCACGCCCGTGCGCACGCGCACCTTCGGCATCGCCAAGGGCTTCCCCGACCGCTACGACCCCAACGAACTGCTCGCGCAGAACGGCATGACGGTCGAGAACATGGCCGCCGAAGCCGTGAGGCTACTCAACGAGTAAGAAAACCTCCGCAAGGGAAGCGCCCCTGCGGAGGTTTTAATTTTCGCGACGCGATTATCTCAATCTGTAACATCTAGGACCCGAATTCCCGTCTAACTGTTACAGATTGAGACATTCGAATTCTCCTGAAGAGAAAATCTCAATCTGTAACAGCTACTCGGCAAAAAAGGCTGCAGATGTTACAGATTGAGACAGAACAGTAAGGCATGCCGCCGCATCGGCCAGAACCACCACAAAGGTGCCTGTCCCCTTTGTGGTGGTTTTCGCTGCCGCCATTATAGCGACCGCTGTGAGCGATCATGTCGTCCGCGAAACACTATTTCAGCTGCAATAACTGACGTTTGCCCAGATAAAACCTGCCAAAATAAACCTGTCCCTTTTTGGTAGGTACAATAACCCATAAGGCAAGTATGTTTCTGAGTTATTTCGTGTTGACCCATTTGAGCGCGATGGGGTATAACTCTACTCAACCGCTAGGGATTTTATTGAGAAAGGTGTTCTACCATGAGCAAGAACCTCTCCCAGCAGGTCGTTCTCGACCGCCGCGGCTTCGTTGCCGCCACCTTCGCAACCGTCGCCGGCCTTGGTCTTGCCGGCTGCTCCGACACCAGCGCCGAGGCCGATAAGGGTTCCGCCGCCGGCTCCTCCAAGAGCTCCGAGGATACCGAGGCTTCCACCACGCTCGACGTTAAGGCATTCGACAAGCTCGTCAACGACGGCCCCAAGGCCGATGACGACGCCATCGCCGCCAGCACCTGGGCGACGGCCGTCAAGGACGCCGGCGTCTTTAAGATCGGTGGCGTTCAGACCTCCACGCTCTTCTCCCTCCTCAACGAGAAAGACGGTCAGACCCGTGGCTTTGACGCCGGCATCGCACAGCTCCTGTCCAACTACATTCTGGGCGAGAACAAGGTCGAGATCACCCAGGTGACCTCGGACACGCGCGAGTCCGTCCTGCAGAACGGCCAGGTCGACGCTGTCTTCGCCACCTACACCATCACTGACGAGCGCAAGAAGCTCGTCTCCTTTGCCGGTCCCTACTACTACACCCAGCAGGCTATCCTAGTGCTCGCCGACAACGACGACATCAAGAGCGTCGACGACCTGGCCGATAAGAACGTCGCCGTCCAGTCCGGCTCCAACGGCCCCGCCATTCTGGAGGAGTTCGCCCCCAAGGCCAGCCAGCAGGAGTTCAAGACCGACGAGGAGGCCCGCCAGGCACTCCAGCAGGGCCGTGTTGACGCCTACGTCATCGATAACAACATGCAGCAGAGCGCCCTGGTCCGCGAGCCCGGTAAGTACAAAATCGCCGGCAAGCCCTTCGGCAGCAAGGAGCCCTATGGCATTGGCCTGCCGCTCGATTCCGACGGCGTCGCCTTTGTCAACGACTTCCTTAAGAAGATCGAGGACGATGGCACCTGGACTGAGCTGTGGCAGATCTGCATCGGCGACCGTACGGGCGACACTAATGTTCCCGAGCTGCCCGAGATCGGCGCCTAGGCAGCGAGCCTGGTAACGGCCGCAACGAAACCCTGTCTCTTATACACATCTCCGAGCCCACGA
>URZB01000023.1 GCA_900552295.1 uncultured Collinsella sp. | reverse complement strand
CGGCACCACCTATGAGGCCGAGTTCGTGGGCAACGACGCCTCGAGCGACCTGGCCGTCATCAAGCTTAAGGACGCCGACGCTTCCAAGCTCACGCCGATCGAGATGGGTGATTCCTCCAAGCTTAACGTGGGCGAGTGGGTCATGGCAATCGGTTCGCCGTTCGGTAACGAACAGTCTGTCTCTACGGGCATTGTGTCGGCGCTGTATCGCTCCACGGCCATGAGCTCTACCAGCGGTAACACCATCTATGTCAACATGATTCAGACCGATGCCGCCATCAACCCAGGCAACTCCGGCGGCGCGCTCGTCAACGACAATGGCGAGCTCGTGGGTATCAACTCGCTCATCGAGAGCTACTCGGGCTCCAGCTCGGGCGTGGGTTTTGCCATTCCGGTCAACTATGCCAAGAACATTGCCGACCAGATCATCGACGGCAAGACGCCGGTGCATCCGTACATGGGCGCTACGCTTTCGAGCGTCAACGCGCTCAACGCCCGTACCAACAAGCTGAGCACCGATAGCGGCGCGTATGTGGCGAGCGTCGTTGAGGATGGCCCTGCTGCCAAGGCTGGCATCCAAGAGGGCGATGTCATTACCAAGCTGGACGACGACGAGATCACGAGCGCCGATGGCCTGATCATTGCGCTGCGCAGCCACGAGGTGGGCGAGAAAGTCGAAATCACGCTCATGCGCGGCAAGGAAGAGAAGAAGGTCACGGTTGAGCTGGGCTCCGATGAGGAACTGCAGAACCAGCAGCAGGACGACAGTTCGACCGACACCGGCAACGGCGGTATTACCGACGAGCAGCTGCGCCAGTACCTGGAGGAGCTGCTAGGCCAGCAGGGCCAGGGCCAGGGCTACGGCCAGGGTTTCTAACGAGCTGTATCGCACATACCGATGCCAGGGGGGCTGTCCCGCCAACGCTGGGCAGCCCCTCTTTTCGTACCGATCCCTTGGGGACGGAGGAAAACGGATCACTTGGGGCTGGCAAGAGGGCTGGTTCGTAATGGTCTGGACAGTTAGTTCAGATACGTATAAATCTGGGGCAGCTTGGGATGCGTTTTGAGCAATTGCTGATTGGGATGGGGCTCGAATGGGTGTTTGGAAGGGAGAGTGGGACGTTTACATGGTCTCGAGGAGCCCAAATTAGTTGAAACAGGGGTGTTCGTGCCTGATTCAGCTCTAGGATTTATACGCATCTGAACTAACTGTCCACCCCAGTCTGGCGGCTGCCGATTCGGTGCGGTTCGAGACCGCTATTCGGCCTCATTGCGACCGGTGGTACTCTAGTATCCGTTTGAAATCGAGCGAAGGAGTGCCGCTATGGAGCAATCGAGCCTGTTTGGTGACGGCGTGGACATCGATACCGAAACGCTCGCGAGCGCGGATGCCACCGCACCGGTCGACGCCCGTGCCCAGGCGGCAGCGCGTGCGGCCGAGCTGCGCCACGAGCTCGACTACCACGCCTATCGCTACTACATGCTCGACGCACCCGAGATCACGGACGCCGCCTTCGACAAAATGCTCGTTGAGCTGCAGGAAATCGAGGCGGCCTATCCCGATCTGGTGACGCCCGACAGCTATACCCAGCGCGTGGGCGGCTACGTGAGCGAGCAGTTTACGCCGGTCACGCACATGGCACGCATGTATTCCATGGACGATGCCATGGATCTGGACGAACTCGACGCATGGCTCCAGCGCACCGAGGATGCGCTCGGCGCCGGCAGCGTCACCTATACCTGTGAGCTTAAGATTGACGGCCTGGGCGTGGCCCTTACCTACCAAAACGGCACCTTCGTACGTGCGGCCACACGTGGCGATGGCACAACGGGCGAGGACGTGTCGCTCAATGTCCGCACCATCAAGGATGTGCCCATGCACCTGTCCGAGCCGGCGCTCGCCCACATGGGTGCCGACCGCGAGCGTACCATCGAAGTACGCGGCGAGGTCTATATGCCCAAGGGCAGCTTTGTTCGTCTGAACGACGAGGCCGATGCCGAGGGTCGCGACCCCTTCGCTAACCCGCGCAACGCTGCCGCCGGTAGCCTGCGTCAGAAGGATCCCAAGGTCACGGCGCGCCGCGACCTCGCCACCTTTATCTATGCCATCGCCGATACCGACCCGCTGCACGTCCACAGCCAGCGCGAGTTCCTCGATTGGCTGCGCAGCGCCGGCTTTAGCGTCAACCCCAACGTGGCACGCTGCGCCACGCCGGCCGAGGTTCACGAGTTCTGTGCCCAGGCGCTCGAGCATCGCGGTGATCTGGATTATGACATCGACGGCGTAGTCGTAAAGGTTGACAGCTTCCAGCAGCAACTCGACCTGGGCTTTACTGCCCGCGCACCGCGCTGGGCCATTGCCTTTAAGTTCCCGCCCGAGGAAAAGCAGACCGTCCTGCGCGAAATCCGCATCCAGGTGGGCCGCACCGGTGTGCTCACGCCGGTCGCCGAGTTCGACCCAGTGACGGTTGCCGGCTCCACCATCGCGCGCGCCACGCTGCACAATATCGACGAGATCCGTCGCAAAAACGTGCGCGAGGGCGACACCATCATCGTGCACAAGGCGGGTGACGTGATCCCCGAGGTCGTGGGGCCGGTGCTCGACAAGCGCCCGGCCGATTCGGTCGACTGGCACATGCCCGAGGTCTGCCCCGTGTGCGGCAGCCCCGTGGTCCACGAGGACGGCGAGGTTGCCTACCGCTGCGTGTCCATCGACTGCCCCGCGCAGCTCAAGGAGCGCCTGCTCCATTGGGTGAGTCGCGGCTGCATGGACGTCGACGGCCTGGGCGACGAGATCGTCGACAAGATGATTGCCGCCGGCCTGATCCACGATGTCGCGGACTTCTACCAGCTTACGGTCGATGATATCGCCGGCCTGGACACGGGCCGCGTGTACGCGAGCTCCAACAGCAAAAAGGGCGTTAAGAAGGGCGATCCCATTCCGGTGGGTCTGAAGACGGCCGAGAAGATTATCGCTGAGCTCAACAAGTCCAAGAGCCAGCCGCTCGGTCGCGTGCTGTTTGCCTTGGGTATCCGCCACGTGGGTAAAAGCGTGGGCGAGGTCATCGCCGAGCGATTCCTGTCGATCGACAAGCTCATCTTGGCAAGCGAGGAGGACATTGCCGAGTGCGAGGGCATCGGTCCCAAGATCGCGGCGAGCGTCAAACAATTCCTGGCCGTGCCCGAGAACCTTGCCGTGCTGGAACGCCTGCGTCAGGCAGGTCTGTCGCTCGAAGTCGACTTGGGTGCCGCGCACGCGCAGGCCGCAGCCGATGCCGGCGTGGCGGGCGAGCTCGCCGACGCGCAGCCGCTTGCGGGCCTGACGTTTGTGCTGACCGGTACGCTCGTCAATCGCACACGCGACGAGGCGGGCGCTGCGCTCAAGGTGCTCGGCGCTAAGGTTTCGGGCAGTGTGTCGAAGAAGACGAGCTACCTGGTCGCCGGTCCCAAAGCGGGCTCCAAGCTCACCAAAGCCGAGCAGCTGGGCGTACCCGTGCTGGACGAGGATGCACTCGAGCAGATCCTGGCGACTGGTGAGGTGCCGGAGGCTTAGCGCATTGATAGCCTAATTGAAGAACCGCCCGGAAGCACGATGCCTTCCGGGCGGTTCTTACTTTGCTGGGGCGACCGGCACCGTGATCTGCGTCACGTAGGTCGCGGGGTCGTCGCTGATGATGTCGTCGATCAGGGCAATCTCGCGCGATGGACCGGCGGGTGTCAGGTTATGTTCGCGCATATAGCCGAGCAGCTGCTCATAGCGCGGGCCCGCTTGCCTGTGCGTGCCGCGGAAGCTAATGGTCAAACAACGCGCGGCGGGACGCACTTCGACGTCTCCCAGGTAGTCGTCCGTGTCATCCAGCAGCAGAAAGACCTCGTCGTAGCCATCGAAGTCGCCGGCGGTAAGGCGCTCGGGCGCGATGCCCACGCCCAAGTTGCCGGGAAAGACAAAGGTCTCGTGCTGTCCTTTTTGCAGCTGGCGAATCTGCCACTCCAGCGCATAGGCGTCGGTGGGGTTGACGCGTTCGCGCAGTACGGCGCATCGAAGCTCGGGTGCCTCGGTCTCGCGGATGGTGTCGAGCTCGGCATTCAAAGCGTCTCGCAACAGGACGAGCCGGTCATCGATCTTGCGCGAGACGCGCTCCAGTTCGCGGCGCTTGCGTTCGATGAGCTCCTGTTGCTGGGCCAGTTGGCGCTGCATCAGATTCACGTCGCGCGTGGCGACAAACTCGCGTATCTGCGCCAATGGCAAGTCAAGAACGCGCAGGTTACTGATGGTGTTGAGGGTGGAGAGCTGTCGCGCTCCGTAGTAGCGATAGCCGCTTGCGGGGTCGATATGCGCCGGCTCCAGCAAGCCCATCTGCTCGTAATGACGCAGTGTGCCAACGCTCAGGTTAAACAGGCGCGCGACCTCGCCAATGCGGAGCAGGCCGTCGGTATGTTCATTGGACGTGTCAGTCACGGGATCGCTCCTTTCGGCAGAAAGCAGGACGGGGTCGCTAGGTTTGCGTTGTCCCGCTACGCTACGAGCTTGTCAAAAGTGCCGCGGCGGTTGAGCACCGTAAACGCCACCACGCAAATGGCTGCCGATAGAATCGACCCGCACGGCGAGGCGATGCCCATGGGGAACAGCGTGTCGGAATAGGCGTTCGACAGCAGCCATGCGCCCGGTACGCGAATGAGCGCCACGGCCAGCACGTTGTGCGCAAAGCCGATGTAGCTCTTGCCGTACGCGGCGAAAAAGCCACTAAAGCAAATGTGGATGCCGGCGAAGATCGCGTCGAAAATATAGCTGCGCATATAGCCGGTGCCTGCCGCGACCACCGCGGCGTCCTTGGCAAAAAAGCCGAGAAACGCCGGTGCCACCAGCCACATGAGCGCCGTGATCAGACAGCCGTACACCACCGAGATGGTCATGGCGTCCTTGAGCACCTGACGTGCGCGGTCGCCCTTGCCCGCGCCGGCGTTTTGCGCCGTGAGCGCGCTGACGGTGGCACCCATGGAGCTTGGCACAATAAACAAAAAGCTGATCATCTTCTCGACCAGACCCACGGCGGCGGCGTCGACCAGCCCGCGGTGGTTGGCGATAACGGTGATGAACATAAACGCCACCTGAATGCAGCCGTCCTGCACGGCCACGGGCACGCCGATTTTAAGGATGCTGCCGAGCACCTCGGGCTGCGGACGCAGGTCGCTGCGCTTGACGTGGATGTTTGTGCGGCGGCTCTTGAGCCATACGAGTGCGAGGGCCACACTTGCCGTCTGCGCGATCACCGTGCCAAGCGCCGCGCCCACGGGGCCGAGCCCCATGTGGCCAATAAGCAGAAAATCGAGCGCGATGTTGATGACGCACGCCACGCCGATCACGTACATGGGTGAGCGCGAATCGCCCAGGCCGCGAAAGATGGCCGAAAGGATGTTGTACGCGGCGATGCACGGAATGCCGATAAAGCAGATGCGCAGGTAGGCGGCGGTGCCCTCGACCGCTTCGGCCGGCGTGCCGATGAGTGCCACGATCTGCGGGCACAGCGCGAGCAAGAGCGCGGCCAGCACCACCGAGACACCCATAAAGAGCGTGATGGTGTTGCCGATGGCAGCTTCGGCGCGGTTGAAGCGGCGTGAACCCACGGCGTGGCCGACGATGACGGTCGTTCCCATGGCCAGACCTACGAGCGTCACGGTAATGATATAGAGCGTCTGCGCGCCGTTGCCCACGGCGGTGATGCCGGCGGCGCCGCTAAACTGCCCGATAAAGTACAGGTCGGCCATGCCGTAGAGCATCTGCAAAAAGTACGAGAGCATATAGGGCAGGGCGAAGACCGCGATGGTCTTGAGGACATTACCGCGTGTGAGGTCGTGTTCCATGGGCTGGCACTTTCTGGCTTGGTTCGTTTACGTACCAGTGTAGTGAAAACCCTACAACGATTGTAGAGTCAAGGTCTATGTTGCCGGTGGGGCGAAAAATCGCGCCTTCAATCATTTCCATTTGAATACGGTCGCGCGCCGCGCGGGCTTAGCGCCTGCGCCAGCCTTGCAGAAAACGATTTCGGAATACTTGACACCATTATTCGGCGCGCAATAATACGTGCGTTTGCGAACAACGTTTGATGGGGGTTGAACCTGCGTGCGCAATCTCAAAATACTGTTTTCCTATCTAGGGGCATACCGTCGCGACGCCATCCTCGGCGTGTTCTTTGTGTCGGTCGAGACGGTGCTCGAGCTGTTTATCCCGGTCATCATGGCCAACATCATCGATGTGGGCGTGCCTGCGGGTGATATCAACTACATGCTGCTGCAGGGCGCGTACATGTTGGTGTGCGCCGCGCTTTCGCTGGTACTGGGCTTGGGTTATGCCCGCACGTCCGCCCGCGTTGCCTCGGGCCTAGGCGCTAACCTGCGCGAGGCCGAGTACAAAAAGATTCAGACGCTCGCTTTTGGTAACCTGGACAACTACGACGCCAGCTCACTCGTCACCCGCATGACCACGGACATCACCGTTATCCAAAATGCTGTGGGCAACGGCTTTCGCCCTATGGTGCGCGGCCCGGTGACGCTTATCGTCGGCCTTATCTACGCGCTGATGCTGTCGCGCCCGCTCGCCACCGTCTTTGCGATCATCTTGCCCGTGCTGGCAATCGTGCTGGGTGTCATCACCTATCGCGTCAGTCCGCTCTACCGCCAACTCCAGACCTCGATGGACCACCTTAACGGCGTGGTGCAAGAGGACCTTACCGCCGTGCGCGCCGTGAAGGCTTACGTGCGCGCCGAGCACGAGTGCGACAAGTTTGACACCGTCAATACCGAGCTCGCCGGCACGGCGACCAAGACCTTCGGCACCGCCGTGCTCAACCTGCCGGTGTTTCAGCTGTCGATGTACGTGGCTGCGCTCTCCATCCTGTGGATTGGCGGCCGCATGATTCTCGCCGGCAAGCTGGGCGTGGGCTCTCTCACGGGCTTTATGAGCTACGTGCTGCTGATCATGAACTCGCTCATGATGATTTCCAACGTGTTTTTGCTGCTCACGCGCGCTCTCACGAGTGTGGGCCGTATCGCAGGGGTGCTCGATGAGGAGCCCTTTATCGCCAACCCTGCGGGAGACCTCGCGACTGCGGCGCCAGCGGACGGCAGTGTCGAGTTTCGCGACGTTTCCTTTAAATACCGCGCGGATGCAGCCGAGGATGTGCTCGAGCATATCGACCTTCGCGTCGAGAGCGGCTCGACGGTGGGCATCCTCGGCGGCACGGGCTCGGGTAAGAGCTCGCTTGTGCAGCTGATTGCGCGTCTGTACGACGCCACCGAGGGCGTCGTACTTGTGGGCGGACACGACGTGCGCGACTACGACCTGGTCGCCTTGCGGGACGCCGTGGGCATTGTGCTGCAAAAGAACGTGTTGTTCGCGGGCACCGTGCGCGAGAACCTGCAGTGGGGCAATCCGCAGGCGTCGGACGATGAGCTCCTCGCGGCTTGCCGCGCAGCGTGCGTGGACGAGTTCCTTGATCGCATCGGCGGGCTGGACGGCGAGTTGGGCCAAGGCGGCGCCGGTGTCTCGGGTGGTCAGAAGCAACGTCTGTGCATCGCGCGCACGCTGCTCAAGCATCCGCGCGTGCTCATTTTTGATGACTCCACCAGCGCGGTCGATATGGCGACCGACGCTAAGATTCGCGAGCACATCGCTCGGATCCCCGATACGACCGTGCTCATCATCGCCCAGCGCATCGCGAGCGTTATGGATGCCGATCGCATTGTGGTGCTGGACGACGGTCGTGTCCACGGCGTGGGCACGCACGAGGAACTGCTAGCGGGCGACAACATCTACCAGGAGATTTACACCTCGCAGATGGAGTTTGCGGGGAACGTAGACGCCGGCGACGGCAGCGACGATGGCTGCGCGAATAATCCGTTTTCCTCCGTCCCCAGCAGATTACCCTTGGAAGGGGGCGAGCGCCATGCCTAAGACCGCAGCCCAAGCGCGCCCGGCCGACTTCAAGCGCACTGTGCGCCGTTTGCTCTCTTACATGGGCCATGCCAAGTTCTCGCTGCTGGCGGTGGGTATGCTTGCCTCCGTCGCGGCCATCGCGAGCCTCGCCGGCACCTACATGGTGCGCCCCATCGTCAACGGCCTGGCCACGGGCGGTGAGGAGCTGCTCGCCAAGCAGGTCATCGTAACGGCGATCATCTACGCCGCGGGCGTGCTCTCGGCCCTAGGCTACTCGCAGATCATGGTGCGCGCGGCCCAACGCGTGGTGTCCGACATCCGTCGCGACCTGTTCGCGCACATTCAGACGCTGCCGCTCAGCTATTTCGACAGTACGCGCTCGGGCGACATCATGAGCTTTTTCACCAACGACGTCGACACCGTCTCCGAGGCGCTCAACAACAGCTTTGCCAACGTGATTCAGGCGACCATTCAGGTGATCGGCACCACGGCCATGCTCATCATCCTCAACTGGCAGCTCACGATTATCACGCTCGTGTGCGACGCGGCCATCGTGCTGTACGCGCGCTACTCGGGTATCCGCTCCAAGCGCTTTTTTGCCGCCCAGCAGGCATCGCTCGGCGACTTGGACGGATATGTCGAGGAGATGGTCTCGGGCCAAAAGGTCATCAAGGTCTTCAACCACGAGCAGGCCAACGTGGCAGGTTTTGACGCGCGCAACCAGGAGCTGCGCCGCACCGGTGGCGCCGCGCAGACCTACGCCAACTCCATGGTGCCCATGACCGTCGTGATTGGCTATGTCAACTATGCCATCGTCGCCGTGGCGGGCGGCATGCTCTGCATCAAGGGGCTCGCCGATGTGGGCGCACTTGCAAGCTACCTGGTCTTTGTGCGCCAGGCCGCCATGCCCATCAACCAATTTACGCAGCTCGGCAACTTCTTGCTCAACGCGTTGGCCGGTGCCGAGCGCCTGTTTGCGGCTATGGACCTTGAGCCCGAGGTGGACGAGGGCTGCGTGGAGCTGGTGCAGACGGGCGACGCCGCGTGGGCGTGGAAGATTCCCGAGGGCCAGGGCGTGGGCGCGTACGGGCACTTGCATGACGTGGCAGCCGTTGATGAGTCGGGCCGCGCGGTGGCCGCCGACGGCATCGAGCTCACGTGCGGCTTGGTCCCGCTTGCCGGCGACGTGCGCTTCCATGCCGTGGACTTTTCCTACGTGCCGGGCGCCCGCGTGCTCACGGACCTCAACCTGTTTGCCAAGCCGGGGCAAAAGATTGCGTTTGTGGGCTCCACGGGCGCCGGCAAGACGACCATCACCAACCTCATCAACCGCTTCTACGAGGTCGATGACGGCGAGATCACGTACGACGGCATCGACGTCAAGCACATTGCCAAGGCCAGCCTGCGCGGGTCGCTCGGCATTGTGCTGCAGGACACGCACCTGTTTAGCGGCACCATTGCGCAGAACATCCGCTTTGGCAAGCTCGACGCGACCGACGAGGAGGTGCGCGCCGCTGCCGAGGCCGCCTGCGCCGACTCGTTTATCCGCCGCCTGCCGCGGGGCTACGACACACCGGTCACGGCCGACGGCGCCAACCTGTCGCAGGGTCAGCGTCAGCTGCTCGCCATCGCGCGCGTGGCCGTCGCCGATCCGCCGGTGCTCATCCTGGACGAGGCCACGAGTTCCATCGACACGCGTACCGAAAAGCTCATCGAGCGCGGTATGGACCGCATCATGCGCGGACGCACCACCTTTATGATCGCGCATCGCCTGTCCACCGTCCGCGATGCCGACGCCATCATGGTCCTCGAACACGGCCGCATCATCGAGCGCGGCACGCACGAAGAGCTGCTCGCCCAGCACGGCGAGTACTGGCAGCTGGCGCATGGCTTAAAAGAGTTGGATTAACCCGTTCGAGCATGATGCTTTGACCCCTCCGTGCCTCTTACCTCGCCTCAAACCATCACAACATTCGACGTTTTTTGCCAAAAACGGGAAAAGCATCGAATGTTGTGATGGTTTTTCTGTCGCTCGACCGGGTGGAATCGCTTTCTTGCGCACGAAGGTGTGCGGACCCGTGGGCAGGGGAATAAGGTTGGTTATCCGACTCCATTGGAGGGCTCATGGACCTGCCGATCGTCCTGTCCCATAAGACCGCCTGGCTGTACCACAACGTGGCGCGCCCGTCCGAGCCGCTCTCGCGAGCAAGCAGCCTATACGATGAGGACTCGCTTGCTAACGAGGCGGAACCGACCGCGAGCCTGCCCAAATTGGGGCTCGATGCCAAGGGGCTGAGGGCTTCAACGGCAGTTGGGATCGTTACCGACTATCTGGTTTCGCTCGGTATTCCACGAGAAGAGCTCGATCATATCGACACGCTCGTCAACTTCGATTTTGAGCGCTCGACGCCGGCTGGATTTAGGTGCCACGTGTTTGGAGCGCCGATACCTCCAGGCCATCTTATCGAGGTGGCAGAGGGCCTTCTGGTGGTTGATGAGGCCATGTGCTTTGTCCAAGCGGGTTCGTGGATGAGCGAGTCCGAGCAGCTGGAATATGGCTACGAAATCTGTGCCCGATACCATTTGAATCATCTGTCGACAGGCGATTATATCGAGATGGGGCAGAGGTATACCGTTGCCGACTTGATTGCTTATTGCAATGAGAACCGATCTCGTCAGGGGGCTATACGCGCGGCCGCCGTGCTCAAGCGCGTGCACGATGGCGCGCGGTCGCCCATGGAGACGGCCACCGCAATCATGGTCGTAGCAAAACGTTCCCAGGGAGGGCTGGGATACGCCAAGATCGAGCTCAACCATCGGGTCGATGTTCCCAACGAGTTCAAGTATCTCGCAAAGGCCGGGTATTTCGAGATTGACATATATGCGCCTGCGAGCGGTACGGGGATTGAGTACAACGGCTCGGACCATCTTGATAAACAGCGCAGCGCGTCGGATGCGGAGCGTATGACCGTGCTGAGCGCGCTGGGCTTTAGGATGATCGTCCTCACCGGGACCCAGTTTGCCCATCAGCTGCAATTGCACCGGGCGATGAACGCCATCGCGCTCGCTATGGGTCTCAAGTGCGACCGAAGCGAAGCGTTCCAGAAACGTCAGAACGACCTGCGAGAATTCGTGATTCGGCACTGGGGCGGCGTCCTTTAGGGGCGCTTGGGTCCCTCTACAGGGTGCTGTGGGCAGGCAAACCATCACAACATTCGACGGTTTTCGCCAAAAACGGGAAAAGTGACGAATGTTGTGATGGTTTGTATGCTGAGGATGGGCTTGGGAAGCCGGTCTTGCTCGAAGCGACCTGTCCTGTCGTACGGGTGTCGGCATGATTCTCTCGTGGGGTATTATGTTTTCCGAAGAATAAAACGCCGCGTGAGGGGAGGGCTGCGTGGACGGGCGCGTGCAACATGACGGCTTTGGCCGCGACATCAACTACCTGCGCATTGCCGTTACCGACAAGTGCAATTTCCGCTGCATTTACTGCATGCCGGCCGATGGCGTGGCGCCCCGCGCGCACGACGAGCTGCTCAGCGCCGAGGAGATTGCCCGCTTTGTGCGCTTGGTAGCGGGGGAGGGTATTCGCCGCGTGCGCCTGACGGGCGGCGAGCCGCTGGTCAGCCGCCGTATCATCCCGCTCATTCGCGACATTCGCGCGATCCCGCAGATCGAGGACATCTCGCTTACCACCAACGGCGCCCTGCTGCCCAAGCTGGCGCCGCAGCTCAAAGATGCCGGGCTTAACCGCGTCAACATTTCGCTCGACACACTCGACCCTGCGCTCTTTGGAAGGATCACGCGCCTGGGCCGACTCGAGCAGACCATGGCGGGCATCGACGCGGCGCTGGCTTGGGGCTTTGAGCCCGTTAAGGTCAACTGCGTTGTTGTGCGCCGGCTCAACCAGGATGTGGCAGCCCTCGCGCGGCTCACGCTCGACCGCCCCATTCACCTGCGCTTTATCGAATACATGCCCATCGGCGACGAGCATACGAGCTCGCATTGTGCCGTAGACCCTCACGCGCCCACACTCAATCCCGAGCTGTGGGATGCGAGTGATACCTGTCTCTTATACACATCTCCGAGCCCACGAGACGGAGCTACATCTCG
>URZB01000022.1 GCA_900552295.1 uncultured Collinsella sp. | reverse complement strand
GATGTAGCTCCGTCTCGTGGGCTCGGAGATGTGTATAAGAGACAGGAACTATATCGACGCGCTGCTAGCAACCTGGGGCATGACGCTTGAGTCGTTTGCCATCGCCATGGTGCTGGCCGTCGCCGTCACCGTGATGCGCGTGTCGCCGCTCAAGCCGCTGCGCGTCTTTGGCGACCTGTATGTCCAGGTCTTCCGTAACATCCCCGGCATCGCACTGCTCATCATCGTCGTCTATGCGCTGCCGCCGCTCAAGGTCGTCCTGCCCTACCGCATCTGCGTTATCGTCGCCACGGTCCTTTTGGGCTCGGCCTTTGGCTCCGAGAACTTTATGAGCGGCATCAACACCGTCGGCGTCGGTCAGGTGGAAGCCGCCCGCTCGCTGGGGATGAGCTTCAGCCGTATCCTCGCCAAGATTGTGATTCCGCAGGCGCTGCGCTCGAGCGTGCTGCCCATGACCAACCTCTTTATCGCTGTCATGCTCACCACCGCGCTCGGCAGCCAGGTGCCGTTGCAACCGCAAGAGCTCACCGGCGTGGTGAGCTACATCAACACGCGCTCGCTCGGCGGCGTCGCCGCGTTCTTTATCTCGGCGCTCGGCTACCTGGGCACGGCCTTTGTGGTGAGCCACATTGGCAACTACATTGATAAGAAGGTGAGGATCCTCCGATGAGCAAGCACTCCACCTCCGCGCTCACCATGCGCGATGCGCTCTACGAGGCTCCCGGCCCCAAAATGCGCGCCAAGATTCGCATCGGCACCGCCATCTCGCTTGTTGCCGTCGCCGTGCTCTTCGCCCTCGTGTTGCAGCGCTTTTATGTGACCGGCCAGCTTTCGGTCCACTATTGGTATTTCTTTACGCACCTCACCACCTGGAAGTTCCTGCTTGCCGGCTTTGAGGGCACCGTTAAAGTCGCACTCACCGCCGGCGCCATCGCGCTGGTGCTGGGCTTAGCCCTTATGCTCGGCCGTACCAGCGACATTAAGCCGCTGCAGCTGGTCTGCCGCGTGCTCACGGATTTCTTCCGCGGCGTGCCGAGCCTGCTGTTCATCTACTTCTTCTTTTTGGTGCTGCCCCAGTACAAGATCGCGCTGCCGTCGTTTTGGATGCTCACGCTTCCCGTCGCGCTCGCTGCCGCCGGCGTACTCGCCGAGATCTTCCGTGCCGGTGTCAACGCCGTACCGCGCGGGCAGGTCGAAGCCGCCCAGGCACTCGGTCTCTCCAAAGCTAAAATCACCTTTAAAATCGTGTTGCCGCAGGCCATTCGGTTTATCATTCCGTCGTTGATTTCGCAGCTTGTGGTCGTAGTCAAAGACACCACCGTCGCCTATGTGGTGAGCTACCCCGACCTCATGCAAAACGCCCGCGTGCTCATTACCAACTACGACGCCCTCGTGTCGGTCTACCTGGTTATCGCGGTCATCTATATCCTCATCAACGTCGCGATTAACAAGGCTGCTGTCTACGTTTCGCACAAGACCGGCGCGACCATCATCCGCTAACGCTTTACCATTTCGAGTCATAAGGAGCCGAGCACATGGCACAGAGCACCTCTTCCACCGGCAATCAGCCGCTGATCGAGCTCAGACACGTCGATAAGCACTATGGCGATCTGCACGTCCTCAACGACATCAATCTCTCGGTCGACCGCGGCGAGGTCGTCGTGGTGATTGGCCCCTCGGGCTCGGGCAAGTCGACCATGTGCCGAACCATCAACCGCCTGGAAACCATCGACTCGGGCGAGATCCTCATCGAGGGCGAGCCCCTGCCGCAGGAAGGCAAGGATCTTGCCCGCATGCGTGCCGAGCTGGGCATGGTGTTTCAGCAGTTCAACCTGTTCGCGCATATGACCGTACTGCAGAACGTCATGCTGGGACCGGTCGACGTGCTGGGCGTCTCCAAGGACGAGGCCCGCGAGCGTGCCATGGACCTGCTGGGCCGCGTGGGCGTTGCCGAGCAGGCCGATAAGGTGCCCGCACAGCTCTCGGGCGGCCAGCAACAGCGCGTAGCTATCGCCCGCTCACTTGCCATGCAACCCAAGGCCATGCTTTTTGACGAGCCCACGAGCGCCCTTGACCCCGAGATGATCAACGAGGTGCTCGAGGTCATGGTCCGTCTGGCCCAGCAAGGCATGACGATGATCGTCATCACGCACGAGATGAACTTCGCCCGCCGCGTAGCCGACCGCGTCGTGTTTATGGCCGACGGTCAGATCGTGGAAACCGGCACGCCCGACGAGTTCTTCGACCACCCCCAGACCAAGCGCGCCCAGGACTTCCTCAACTCCATTAAGGGCCACTAGCTCAATTGCCACGTTCGCTCGCCATGACCATCCAAACTCGAAAGTTACACCTATGATCGGAACTCGTACTTCATCGTCATACACCCCGCACGTCGACGTTGCCCCCGCCGACCGTCCGCTCATCCTCGTCGCGCCGCGTTGGGAAGAGGCAAAACCGTTTTTGAGCGAGACGCTCTCCCCCAACGAGGAAATCGCAAGTGTCTTTGTCGATGCCATCCTTGCCGCCGGTGGCCTGCCGCTGCAGATGTCTATTACCGAAGACGTCGATGTTATCCGTCATTACGTGGAAATCGCTGACGGTATCGCTATTCCCGGCGGCCCGGACGTCAACCCCAAACGCTGGGGCGACGAGCGTCCTTACGACCCCACGCTGTGCTGCGAGATTCGCGACCGTTTTGAGTTTAAGCTGGTTAACGAGGTGCTTCGCGCCAAGAAGCCGCTCTTTACCACCTGCCGAGGCACGCAGCTGCTCAATGTCGCCACCGGCGGCACCCTGTGCATGGACGTGCCGAGCCTGGGTGCGCGCGAGGGCCGCACGCAGTGGCGCCATACCCACGTGCTCAACGATCCCGTGCACCCCGTCGAGGTCGTGCCGGGCTCGCTGCTGGAGCGCGCGGTTGGCGGGCACAGGCTGATCCAGACCAACTCGGCACATCACTGCTGCGTCGACCGCCTGGGTAAAAGCACGCGCTTGGTCGCCAAGGCAACCGACGGCGTTCCCGAGTGCATCGAAGTCGAAGGCCAGACTTTCTGCCTGGGCGTGCAATGGCACCCTGAGTACACGTGGAAGACGCTCGAGACCGACTTTAACCTGTGGAAGTCGTTTGTCGAGGCAGCGGCCAAGGTTAAGCAGGCCCGTTAGTTCACGAACCACTCAGGTTAAAGTCTCCTATGCCAGTGGGGCGGACACCAGCCACGGTGCCCGCCCCACTGTATTTGGTATGCTCGGTATGATTATCCCTCACAAACAATCAAAGAAATCTCGACCGCAATCGGTCTACGGTAAAGCAAATGGTAAAAACGCTTGCTACGTTAATTAGGCAGTCAATTAGAATCGAAATGCATTGACTATTCTCCAACGGGGTCACGCCACAAATCCACATGAGCATCGAGGCTGGAAGCGGAAGCATGGAATTGGCCCCGAGCTGTATGTAGATCGCTACAACGTTGACAAGCAACAGCATGCCAATCGGACCGAAGCCGGACCCAAAATAGGAAACAACGATTACGCAAGAAACCACGTATGCAAGGCAGGCAGCGGCAGCAAGAACAAGTCGATAGCAAAATACATGCAGGTTGAAATACTGCTGAGCATCCAAAACGATTACGCAGTTAAGACAGTACAAAACGACACTCGACAGGATAAACGCGCCCAAAAGGGCAAAAGAAGACAGCACCACTCGCGCAACGATAGCGCACACACGCTTCCCTCCCCGAGCCTCCGACAACCCCCACGGTTCCTCAATAAAGCCCGAACTGACAAAGCGCGGCACAATGCAAGCCGCGATGAACGGAAAAAACAATGCATGAGCCAACGGGGCTACGTTGAACAGCAGACCGCGAAAAACCTCTGCATTACCAAATAGAAGGACATCCTCTGCCGATAGCCGAAGCGTCGGGTCTGGGAAAAAGCCCAAGAAACTGTTCTCACGGAGGCTACAGAACCACATCGGGAAAGAATTAAGCTGCAATACCACCATGCACGCATAAATTACCAGGATTAAGGCGTACGTCCATTTGCTCACATGCTTCAATTCTGAATGAAGGAATCTTCTAGTCTGACGAGCCATTGAGCACACCCCCAGCACGAAAGCTCACGAGAGCGTAAATCAATACCGATAGACAGCTGGCTGCCGCGCCATATCCCAGAAGCGTCAGCTGCCCCATATCGCTATACCCAAGGGCACATCCGACTCCAAGGTACGGCCCCGGAAGAAAGAAGATCCATCGCAAGGACGATATGGGCGTCTGAAGGTAAGTTCCGTAGAGCGTCAAGCTCATGACAAATCCAATTATTACCACAGCCCCGCTAAATACGGCGCTGCTTGTAATCCGATAGATGGTCACCGTCTCCAATGCAACCGATATCACCAATACGGCGTTGATTATCATCGCAGGCAAAAATGCAGCCAGCATGTCGTGCGCACAGCTTTGCCCACCACGTATTATGGCTATTGCAAAAAGAAGAAGGCAAAGCGCACTATATGCTGCGCCAATTATTAAAGCAGACGAAAGCACATGTGCTAGGACCCCATTAAAGCGGGTAAGACCTCTTGCTGAAGAAATTCGGTATCCCTCTTCATAGCCGCGCTCCTGTAAAATCGCCAGGCAAACGATGAGCGGAACGAACAGAGAGGTGCCGGCAAAAGCACTGCGCACAAGGGACTCATCGGGTGCAGAAGGATCAATTACATTCCAGCAGAAGCCAATATCCTCCCCAAAAACGCTATTGCCAAAGGCGAGCAACGTTGTTCCGTTTTTTAGAAAGATGCCGAAGAGAAGGCCGAACGCCAGCATAAGCGCAAGACCAAACTTCGCCGGAAACATCCTGTGCAAACGCATCATATCTGCCTTTATGGGATGGATCGCCCGCTTCATAGCGAGACCGCCTTCATCAAGCGCCTGTAATACTCTTTTAGGGATGGCACCTCGTCCCTTATGACATCCATAGATTCCTTTTTCAGCAGTTCGCCGTCATGAAGAAACAGGCAGCTTGTTGCAACCGATGCCAGCTCATCCAAGTCGTGGCTAGAGACAAGCATGGTTTTGCCCTGTTCCCGATTCAATCGACCGATAAGGGTCCATATACTCTCGATGCCCAACGGATCCAATCCATTTGCCGGCTCATCGAAAATCAGCAAGTCGGTGTCGCCCAACAAAGCCGTAGCTATATCCAGTCGCCGTTTCATTCCCAGAGAAAAACTGCTCACGCTCTTTTTTTCATCGGCATCCAGTCCAACTAGGTTCAAAACGCGAGGAACCTCACGATTCTCATCAAGCCCCCATTCCGCACATCGGATCCGAAGATTCTCAACCGCGCTGAGGGATTGGTATGCTCCGCTGGAATCTGGCACATAGCCGACACGCGCCCGCATCAGGCTGAGCTCTCTTTTCGACTTGCCTCCAAAGAGCTCCACGCTCCCCGACGATGGCTCACAGAGGCCCAATACGATTTTAATGAGCGTGCTTTTGCCCGCTCCATTTGCACCAACAAGGGCGCAGAGCTCAGACTGGTGCACCTCGAAGGAAACATCATGCAACACACGCCGTTTCCCATAGCGCTTTGACACCTTTGATAACTTTATCGCTGATGTGTTCATTGGCCCCCCATTCTGCTTGATAGCAAAACCGCTCATATCGTTCCTTCTTTACTTTATCGTTTTCCATAGTTGTTATTGTTTTTCGATAACTATTATTTGTCAAGATAATCTAAAAGAAAGAACCCGTGTTAGACACGAGTCCCTTCACGCTGATATTTCGTTTTAGTTGTTCGCCTTAAGCTACTCGTCACTCAAATCGACAGCGAAGACTGATGTCGGAAGCGACGCCTCGTTGCCTCCGCCATCCCGCATCTGTCTCACGACATTTTTTGCACGCTCGACAATAAGCTCCTCAAGCTCTTTCTCGCTCACACGCTGAATAATATCTCCCGGTTGACAATCAAGCTCATCACAGATATCGAGAAGAGTCTTTAGGCGAATAGCTTTTATCTTTCCGTTTCTCAGCTTTGAAATATTAGCCGGAGTATGCCCCGTCGCCCGAATCAGATCAGCGCTGGTCTTTCCGGTCTTAAGCAGCTGCGTCTCAAGCTCGATGATGAGATAGCTCATGCTTCCTCCTACACAAGCTCGTCAGACTGCTCTTGGAGCAGCGAGGCATAACTCCAGATCACCGAGATACACAGACAGACAGCCGCGCCGATAAGCGACCCCGCATCAAAGGCAACGCCTTGGCAAATCTCAATAACGAAGGAATGAGGCACGACGTAAAGCTCCAGCCCACCAATGGTAAGATTGACCGATCCGTAGGCACCAATAAGCGAAACCGCGGCGTTAACAGCAAAGGCAAGCGCAAGAACACGGATAAGCCGCACATGCGTCTTGGTAAAGGGCGAGACGCCTCGCGAGATGTTACGGCTGATCCCACACAGAACGACAAGCGAAATACCCACGACGAGTGCCAGGCACAGTCCGCTTGGGATAACGATGCACCCGCCATCGAGAAGCGTCACGACGCCGAAAGAATCGACAGAGGCAACGTTTGCAACCGCATACCAGATCACGTAAACAACCAACGCGGCAAAAGCGACGAGCATCCCTGCAAAAACGGCTGCCATGCAAAAGCCAAGCTTCCTGATATTTTCGCCCGCTTTGGCCATACGCTGAACGCTGTTAGACATACACTCACCCTCATCGACTCTATCGTTATTCGAACAGTTTATCGAACAACGATATTGATTGCATGCGGAAAGCCCCGCCAGTGCGCATAGGCCATTTACTAACCCGGAGGGGTGAGCGTGGATTTTTGGACACATATCGAACGAGAGTGGATAATCTCCCACTTTGAGGCCGCCACCGGGCCTAAAACGGGAGATTATCCACTCTCATAGTCATCAAAGCACGCAAGCCCTTACTCGGCCGCCTCGCGCAGGGCCGACATCGTAGCCGCATATTGCTGCTGCAGCGCATGCATTCCCTCGCGAGCGCCGTCAACGGCATCGGCACCGCGCAGCGCCTCGGTCACCACGACCGCCGGCTCGTACAGATTATCGAATCCCAGGTTCTGGCTCACGCCCTTGAGCGTGTGCGCTGCCATAAACGCTTCCTCGGCGTCTCCCGCCGCCATGGCAGCCTCCAGCTTGTCCATGCTCTCGTCATCTAAAAACTTGAGGGCAAAGCGGGCAAGCATTTCCCCGCCCATCAGCCGAGCACACGCGTCATCATAATTAGCGCCGATCTTCTCATACGCCTCACGCATGGAAATCATGGATTAAAAACTCCTTTGGTCAAACTAAATCGTAGGAAACGCGACAACGTCGGCGGGGCGTGCCAACGTCTCGGCAATACGGTCTTGCACCTCGAGCAGGCAGTCGAGCAACAGTGGGTTAAAGGTGCCGCACTTACCGTCCAGGATCATCTGGATCGCCTCCTTGTGCGGGATAGCGTCCTTGTACACGCGCACGCTCGTCAGCGCATCATACACGTCGGCCACCGAGACCACCTGCGCGGCAATGGGAATCTCGTCGCCCTTAAGGCCATCGGGATAACCCTTGCCGTCCCAGCGCTCGTGATGCCAACGCGCAATCTGGTACGCATATTCCATAAGCGCATTGCCAACGTGATGGCGGCCCAGCTCAAGCAGCATGTCGGCGCCGATTGTGGTATGCGTCTTCATAATCTCGAACTCCTCGGGCGTAAGGCGTCCGGGCTTGTTGAGAATCGCATCGTCAATCGACATCTTGCCGATATCGTGCAGCGACGAAGCCAGGGCGATCGTGGAGCGCTCCTCATTGTCGAGGGAGATCGTGCCGCCACGCTGGACCAGACAGCCAAGCAGCAGCTCAGTCAGCTTCTCGATGTTTGTAACGTGCCTGCCGCTCTCGCCGTTGCGAAGCTCCATGACGCCGGCCATGATGTCGATGAGCATGCGACTGTTCTTGACGCGCTCGTTGTACTGCTGGGACAGCAGGTTCGTCAGACGGCGCTGTTTGGCGTATAGGCGGATGGTGTTGCTTACACGACGGCGCACGACACGGGAGTCAAACGGGCGGTTGATATAGTCCGAGGCGCCCAGCTCGTACGCGCGCAGAACCATATCATCGGAATCTTCGCTCGAAATCATGATGACAGGCAGATTGTCGATACCCGATCGGCGCGACAGATCGGCCAGTACCTCAAAGCCGCTCGCGCCCGGCATGACAATGTCCAGCAGCACGAGCGACAACTCATCGCCATAACGGTCGACCATATCGAGCGCCGTACGACCGTTATCGGCCTCGAGGATGCAATACTCGTCCTTGAGCATCTCGCTGAGAATGGCTCGGTTCATCTCGGAGTCATCGACGATAAGCACCGAAGGCTTTTCGCTTTGGAAGGCCTCGATGGAATCGCCATCGGTCACGACCGTACCGGCTTTTGCCTTGGCACGGCTCAGTAACTGGACAGCGCGGCCAACGCCCTCATCGACCGTCTCGCCATGAATGCGAACGCCACCAACACATGCCGTCAAGCTCACGTGCTCATGGCCCGGAACAATCGTGGCATGAACGGCATCGGACACCTGATGCAGGCGACGGGTGAAGTCATCGGAGGGAATATTGGGCATGACGACCACAAACTTGTCGCAGCCATAGCGTACAAGCTCGTCAGTCGAACGAATTCCGCTGCGTATGGCTGTCGCCACAGCACCGAGCGCAAGGTCGCCGGCATGACGGCCACACGTATCGTTGAAGACCCTAAAATCATCAAGGTCGATCATCGCAACACCGGCCTTCATGCGGGCGCTACGGAGCTTTTCTTCGTAATATCGGCGATTGCGCACATTCGTCAGCACGTCGGTGTAGACAAGGTCCTCTTCTGCAGCCTCTTGCCCATCGATCGGACGCACCATCAGCAAGACATGAGGCTCGCCCTCGACCTTTAGAGGGCGCAGACGGGCGCGGTACTCAACACCATCGTTGAGCAGTTGCTCCGACACCTCATCGGAATCTGTCAAGGCCTCAAGACTCGACTGACGCAGACAAGGGCAGCGATCGCCGGCGAGCAGGCAGTTAGGCTCGCTCTTAATCTGATCGGCCGACAGCAAACGTACCACGGGGTAGGTCCTTGCGACACGGGCGACCTCGGCGGCAGCCTCCTCGTCGGTTAGATTGACCTCGTGATTATTGAGCATACGGGGCCCTTTCGATAGTTTCGCATGGAGCGGTGGGTTCCAAATGTTACAAGGGTAACACCTTGTCGATGCAGGTAGGCACGTGAATGCTGTTACATTTTTATGAGTTGGCAGACGGTGGTAATGGAGCCGCAAACGTAAGGTTTTGAGCGCATTTGTTAACACGGCCGAAACGTTTGCGGATGAAGCCTGTTTTGTTTTTTTGCAGCTGCTAGAACCCCAGGATGCCACGGACAGTCTGGGCAGCCGCTGCCGGGCGATCGCGCAGGCCGTTGTGCGCGCCGGGAACCATTACGAGTGGAGAGTCCAAAAGCTCAGCCGCCATCCTCGTTCCCGCCTCACGGGGCGTACCAATCGAAAGCTCGCCCAAAAGCACGGCGGCCACCGTTTTTGACGCACGAACGCTATCCCAATCGGGAACGCAGGTCATAGTAATCCCGTATTCGTTTGCCATGAAGCTGCGGCCGTTGCGCAGGGCATGCTTGGCTTCTGCCTCGGTTAACTTGGGGGCCTCAGGGTCCGAATCGCCGATGGCGCCCAGGAAGGCCCGTAATGCCCTGGAGACCTTTCCCGCGGCGATCATCTCGAGCAAAACCGGGGCCGCGCCCAGGCCGGCGCCCTCATCCGTCACGGCGGGTTCATGCAGAATCGCACGCGAGATTATGGCAGGGTTTGCACGGAGAAGCTCCAGGGCCACCAGCGTACCGGCACTGTGCGCGAGCACGTTTGCCGGAGCGCCAATATGCTCAATAACGGCCTGCAGGTCGGCGGCCTGGACGGCGAGGTCGTAGCGTCCATCTGCAGCGTCGCCGCTCTCGCCGCAACCGCGGCGGTCGTAAGCAATGACGCGATAGTCGCAGGCGAGCTCGCGGGCGATGCCGTCAAAAAAGACACCGTCGACGCACGCACCGTGCACGCACACCAAGGCGGGTGCATCGGACGATACAACCGGGCCGGCATACTCGCGGCAGGCGATCGTGGTGCCCGCATTCTCGACTGTAAAATCCATACTGTGTTCCCATCGTCAAAGCCCATCCAGTTGCACTTCAGTACGGTTGGATAGGCTCGCATTGCCTTACGCCTTGTTAACAGATTAACTGTACCCGACCCGAGGCTTTTCATGGCACGGCATAATGAGCGACGTTAAAAAACGAAACTTGTAAAGCAAGAGCCCGCACCTTGCTTTGGAGCCGATGCTATGCTTAGGCACAATTGTCTTGAGGAGCATATGCCTATGTCTACGTTTTTGAATGCCAGCCCCATCTTTGGGCCCGTTCGCAGCCGTCGCCTTGGTCTCTCGCTCGGCGTCAACATGATGCCGGCCAGCGGCAAGATCTGCACGTTCGACTGCATTTACTGCGAAAACGGCCTCAACGCCGAGCGCCCCTGCCACGAGCCGTACAACACAGCTACCGTGGTACTCGACGCGCTCGAGGCAAAGCTGTGCGAGATGGCAGCCGAGGGCGAGCTCCCCGATGTGATCACCTTCGCAGGCAACGGCGAGCCCACCGCCGCACCGGAGTTTCCGCAGGCCATCGCCGGCGCCGTCGCGCTGCGCGACGAGCTTGCCCCAAACACCAAGATTGCCGTGCTTTCCAACGGCACACGCGCCGACCGTCCCCATGTACACGATGCGCTCATGATGGTTGATGACAATATCCTCAAGCTCGATACGGTCGACTTGGCATTTATCCAGCTGCTCGATCAACCCGTTGGCCCCTACGATGTGGAGCACCAGATCGAGACGTTCACGAGCTTTAACGGCCACGTCATTATCCAGACGATCTTTTTGACCGGCGAGTATCAGGGCAAGCTCATCGACAACACTGGCGAGGAGTACGTTGCCCCCTGGCTCGCGGCGCTCGAGCGCATTCGCCCGCAGGAGGCGACCATCTACACAGTTGCGCGCGAGACGCCGATCGCCGGCCTTGCCAAAGCAGCGCCCGAGGTGCTCGACGCCATTGCCGCACGCGTACGCGCCCTCGGCATCCCCTGCCAGGTGAGCTACTAGCGCGGCCACCCGCCAGCAGCTCATTTGGGACGGGGCTTTTTTAGCTACCCCAAGATGATTTTTCTGGGACGGGGATTAAAAAATCATTGTGTACCTAATGATTTTTTAATCCCCGTCCCAGAAAAATCATCCCCAAATGAGCTGGTCTGCGGGTGGGCTATACTAGCTGCGGATGAAAGGAAGTTAGCCATGTATGACAACGGACCCGTACCCGGCCGCAACGACGCTTGCTGGTGCGGCAGCGGCAAAAAATATAAGAAATGTCACAGCGCCTTCGACGAGCGCCTCGAGCGCCTGTGGGAGGAGGGCTGGGAGGTTCTGCCCCGCACGCTCTACAAGACGCCCGCCGACATCGAGGGCATCAAGCGCTCCGCCGCCATCAACGTGGGCGTGCTCGACTACGTAGGCGAGCACATCGCCGCGGGCATGACCACCAACCAGATCGACCAGATGATCTACGACTACACCGTCGAGCACGGTGGCACGCCGGCCGACCTCAACTACGAGGGCTACCCCAAGAGCGTGTGCACCTCGATCAATGACGTGGTCTGCCACGGCATCCCCTGCGATACGGACGTGCTGCACGAGGGCGACATCATCAACGTGGACTGCTCCACGATCCTAGACGGCTACTTTAGCGACTCGAGCCGCATGTTCTGCATCGGCGAGGCCTCGGCCGAGCGCCAGCGCCTGGTCGACGTCACCCGCGCCAGCGTGGAGGCGGGTCTGGCAGCCGTCAAGCCATGGCTGCCGCTGTCCGTTATGGCCGAGGCCGTACAAAAGACGGTCGAGGACGCCGGCTTTAGCGTGGTGCGCGAGTACGGCGGACACGGCATCGGTAAGGAGTTCCACGAGGACCCGTTTGTGGGCTTTACCACCGAGGCACCCGATGTGGACACCATCATGGCTCCGGGCATGGTCTTTACCATCGAGCCCATGGTCAATGCCGGAGCGCCCGACATCAAGATTAGCAAGGGTGACGGCTGGTGCGTGCGCACCAAGGACGGCAGCGATTCGGCCCAGTGCGAGGTACAGCTCGTGGTGACCGAGGACGGCTACGAGCTGCTCAGCTGGTACTGTCTCTTATACACATCTGACGCTGCCGACGATAAG
>URZB01000021.1 GCA_900552295.1 uncultured Collinsella sp. | reverse complement strand
CGCGTGGAACGATATGTGTGAGAGGCGGGCGGGAGGGATACGAGCGCCCCTAGGCGACGCCGGAGGAGCCGAAGCCTCCGTTGCCTCGGTCGGTTTCGTCTAGTTCTTCTACTTCTATGAGGTTGACCGTGGGGACTTCTTGGATGACGAGTTGGGCTATGCGGTCGCCTTTGTTGATTTGAATGTTGTTGGAGGGATCCAGGTTGATGAGGATAACCTTGAGTTCTCCTCGGTAGTGGGCGTCGATGAGGCCCGGCGTGTTGACTATAGACAAGCCCTGCTTGATGGCCAAGCCGCTGCGGGGCTGGACGAAGCCGGCGTAGCCATCGGGCAGGGCGATGGCCAGCCCGGTAGAGACCAGACGGCGTTCGAAGGGCTTCAGGACGCAGTCCTCGTTGGAGCGCAGATCCAAGCCGGCATCGGTGGGATGGGCGTATTTGGGAAGCTCGACGGTGGAATCGAGACGCTTTATGTTGAGGGTAATGTTGGACATGGAATCACCTTAGCTTGTCGAGCTCTTGCAGAAACTCATCGACGTCTTTGAAATCGCGGTAGACCGAGGCAAAGCGGATGTACGCCACCTTGTCGATCTTGGCCAAGCGTTTGAGCACCATGTCACCCAACTCATGCGACGTGACGGCCGTCAGCGTGCGAGAGCGCAGCTCGACCTCGATGTCGTCGATAATCTCATTGAGCTTCTTAGTGTCGATATCACGCTTGATGGTGGCGCGCATCAAGCCGACGAGCAGCTTATTGCGATCGAACCGCTGCTTAGTTCCGTCCGACTTAATGACCTCAATTGGGTCTTCGCATCGCTCGAACGTTGTAAAGCGGTAGTTACACGAGCAACATTCGCGACGGCGCTTAATAGTATTATTTGACTCCTGCATACGGGAATCAACGACGCGGGTATGTGCCTTGCCGCATTTAGGACAGCGCATGGTACCTCCTCTTAAACGATAACAAGGGTACCATGCGCAGCGCGATAATGATTACGAACGAGCAGGAACCTTAAGATGCGCACCGGCGGCGAGCGAACCATGCTCCAGATGATTGACGTTACGGATCATGTCGGAAGTCTCTTGCGTGGAAAGGCCTTCGATTGGATATTCCTCGGCAAGCGACCAAAGAGAATCACCAGGCTGAACGCGAATGGTCTCGTAGGTAACGTTGGAAACGGACTCGGCATACGCGGCGTGACGCGCGCTAAAGACCGACGTAGCGAGGACAAAGAAGAGCGTAAGCGCAACGGCAACGGCGACAATCGTCGGAACCTTGAGGGCAACGCGGCCCGGCGCGACTACAGCCTGCTGATTGCGAGCAGGCTTTGCGGTCAAAGGCTGAAAGCCGGAACGACCACCCTGAACAACCGTAAAAGTGGGTTCTGCAGGCGTCTCGAGCTTAAGGGCGAGGTTTCCCTGGACCATATTCGTTGCGTTCATCATGTTCTCCTCTCGCGTGTTTTGCTGAGAACAGTTTTATCAAGCCGCGCGGACAAAAATGTCTAGCGCGAGAACGAATGTTCGGTTATTATTATCTTCGAACAGTTGTTCCTGTCAAGCAAAATTCGAACATTTGTTTGACATGGGTAGAGAGGATGCCCTGATGGCTCGCAAAATTACCAAGCGTCAGCAGCAAATTTACGACTTCATCAAGGAATATCAGCAGGAGAAGGGTTATCCGCCCAGCGTGCGCGAGATGGCTTCTGCCGTGGGCCTTTCCTCCCCCAGCACCGTGCACGCCCATCTATCTGCTCTGGAGGCGCGCGGGCTACTCAAGCGCGATGCCACCAAACCGCGCGCCCTGGAACTCTTTAACGAGGACGGTTCCTCTGTCTCAATTTCTAAATCTGACGAGCCCACCGCACCTCGCGGAACGGTCTCGCTACCGCTCGTTGGTCGCGTCGCGGCTGGGATTCCCATTCTGGCCGAGCAGAATATCGAAGACACTTTTACTATCCCGACCGAAATCGCCACTGATCAGGGTTCCTTTATCCTTGAGGTACATGGGAGCTCAATGATCAATGTCGGCATCTTCAATGGCGATTACATCATCGTCCGTGAGCAAAAGAGTGCCATGAACGGCGAAATTGTCGTGGCCATGATTGATGGTTCAGCGACCGTCAAGACGTTCTACAAGGAGCAGGGACGCGTACGCTTGCAGCCCGAGAATGACACCATGGAGCCTATCTATGCAACGAATCCCGTTATTTTGGGCAAAGTCGTCGGCTTGATGCGCCGGTTCTCGTAATGCAAAAACGCATCACCATCTTTGATACCGTCCGCGGGTTTACGATGATTTCAATGGCAGGTTTTCACGCTTGCTACGATCTCGCCTACCTGTACGGCTGGGATATGCCCTGGTTTACCCAGACCGTCTTTCAAGACATCTGGCGCGCCAGCATCAGCTGGGTATTTTTGTTTATCGCGGGTTGGATGTGCACCCTTTCGCGCAACAATATCAAACGTGCCGCCAAATACGCCTTAGCAGCACTCGTCGTCTGGCTGGCAACAACACTTGTCTCAGTCGACGATTCGGTTAATTTTGGCATCATCTACTGCATGGCCGCATGTACCGGCATCGTGGCGTTGACCGATCCCGTCCTTAAGAAGATATCGGCGAGATGGGGCATGTCCCTATGCCTTGTGTTGTTCGCCCTCACCTGGAGCATCCCCAAAACGATCTGCCCTGTCCCCTACCTGGCGTGGCTGGGATTTCCAAGCCCTGGGTTTGTCTCAGGTGATTACTACCCCATCATCCCGTTTATCTTTATGTATCTTGCAGGATACTTCGCCGCACACATAGCGCAGGGAATCGATAAGACCATCCCAAGCTGGGCCTACGCCAATCCCATCCCGGCGCTCGCCAGCCTTGGACGTCACGCACTCCCCTTTTATCTGCTGCATCAGCCCATCATACTGGGCATTTTGGAGCTCGTCTACTCGGTGCGATAACGCTTGAGCCGCGGCGCGATACGAGCCGGCAGCTTCGCAACAATACGAACGCCGCCCTCAAGATACTCCTCGTGCAAAAGGGTTCCCTGTTCATGCACCAGCGTGATGAGGGCGCCCTCGCGATACGGGATATCAGCGGAGAGCAACACATCGGTGGCAGCCGCCTCACGAGCAATACGGTCGACGAGATCGTCGAGCCCCTCGCCCGTCTGGGCCGAGAACAGCACGGCCTCGGGATAGCGACGACGGAAACTCAATCGATCAACGCTATCGAGAAGATCGATTTTATTGAACACCGTAAGCGTCAAACGCTCGCCGGCACCGATCTCGTCAAGAACGCGATCGACTGCCTCGAGCTGGCGCTCGAAGTCCTCGTCAGAGGCATCCACAACTTTAAGGATCAGATCGGCACCAAGAACCTCAGACAGCGTGGACTTAAAGGCATCAACAAGACCATGCGGTAGCTTTTGAATAAAGCCAACGGTATCGGTAATCGTCATGCCGCGACCGCCGGGCAGGCGATACGAACGCGTCGTCGGGTCGAGCGTAGCAAACAGCTTGTCCTGCGAAAGTACCGTAGAGCCGGTCAGGCGATTGAGCAACGTCGATTTACCGGCATTGGTATAACCGGCTAACGCGACGCGAAACGCCGGTGACTCAATGCGGCTCTTGGACTGGACATCGCGACGCTGCTCAACCTGCTTGAGCTCACGACGAAGCGCGGCAATCTTATTGCGAATCAAGCGACGGTCAACCTCGAGCTGGCTTTCACCCTGGCCAAAGCGCGAACCGATGCCGCCGCGCGTATGCTCCTTGGCAAGATGGCTCCACATGCCACGCAGACGAGGCAAAAGATATTGAAGCTGCGCCAGCTGTACCTGTAGGCGTCCCTCACGCGTCTGAGCATGCAGGCCAAAGATATCCAAGATCAGTGCTGTACGATCGATAATCTTTACCGGCTCGCCCACGGCTTTCTCCAAATAGGATTGCTGCGAGGGCGTCAGGTCGTCGTCAAAGATAACGACATCGGCATCCATGCGATGCACCAGGCCGCACAGCTCTTCAACCTTACCGGAACCGATAAACGATTTTGGATACGGCTTAACCAGACGCTGTGACAAACGCGCCACGCACTGGGCGCCAGCCGTATGGGCCAGGCGCTCAAGCTCGTCAAGCGAACGATCGAGCGGCCATGCATTGTCGCGCCACTCAACACCAACTAATATGGCACACTCGGGCTCGGGTGCCGTGGGAACAAGGGGGAAACGGGCCATTAGGCAGCCTCAATACGATGCAGGATGTCCTCAATGACCTCATCGATCGTAAACTCGTCCATATCAAACCACACGATACGGTCATCGCGCTTAAACCACGAAAGCTGACGTTTGGCATAGCGACGCGAACGCATCTTGATGAGTTCGCGAGCCTCATCCATAGAAATCACGCCATTGAAAGCATCGATGATCTCTTTATAGCCAATTGCCTGCATCGAAGTCAGGGCATCTCCCAGCCCCTGGTCCATAAGACCGCGAACCTCATCAACAAGACCCTGTTCAAACATCAGATCGACACGCAGGTTAATGCGCTCGTAGAGCACCTCACGATTACGCGTCAGACCAAACCATAGGGCATGATAATGCTCGCGCGGAACACTAAACTGACTTTTTTGCTTTGCATAGGAGATACCATCATCATGCATCTCGAGCGCACGAATCACACGGCGCACGTTATGGGGATGAATAACAGCAGCCGATTCTGGATCGCGCTCGGCAAGCAGAGCATGCAGTTCTTCCTCGCCAATACGCTCGGCAAGTTCCTGATACCCCGCGCGACGATCGTCCTCAAGCTCGCCCGAGGGAAAATCCATCTCATCCAGGGCGGCCTTGAGATACAAGCCTGTGCCCCCGCAAAACACCGGTAGGCGGCCCTCGCCAAGCAAACGCTCAACATGCGCGCGAGCGTCAGCCTGATAAAGCGCCGCAGAGTACGCCACACCCGGCTCTACAATGTCGACGAGACGCAGCGGCGCCGTACACTCATCGAGCGCCATCTTTGCGGTACCGATGTCCATGCCGCGATAGATTTGCATCGCATCGCACGACAGCACTTCGGACGAAAGACGAGCCGCCAAACGGTCGGCAACACCACTCTTACCAACCGCCGTCGGACCGACGATCGCAACGGCGGAAAGACCTGCCCCGGGAGAAACCATTAGCGCGGCTCGCCCACAACGGAGCCGGACAAATACCAGGTCTTGGCAACGTCAACGTCAACATCAACGATCTTGCCAACAAGCTGATCGATGCTGTAACCCTCGGGGATAGGCGCATGCACGGTCTGATTCTTGGAACTCTTGCCCAGCAGGACCGCGTCGTTCTTTTTACTCGTTCCCTCAATGAGCGCCGGCACCACAGTATGAAGCTCACCCTGGTTGTACTCGTGCGCCGTGGTCTCGATAACCTTAACCAGGCGGTTGAAACGCTCGAGAATAACCTCATGCGGCGTAGGATCGTCAATCTCGGCGGCCGGGGTACCGGCGCGCTTGGAATAGATGAAGGTATAGGCCTGAGCATAGCGGACCGTCTCGGCAAGTGAGAGCGTCTGCTCAAAGTCTTCTTCAGTCTCGCCCGGGAAGCCAACGATAATGTCGGTCGAGAGCGCGATATCGGGCATGCGGTTGCGAATGCGATCGACCAGGCCCAGATAGTCCTCGCGTGTATAACGGCGATTCATCTCTTTGAGGATCCGTGTCGAACCTGACTGGACGGCCAGGTGCAACTGCGGCATAACGACAGGCGTCTCGGCCATGGCGTCGATGGTCTCGGGGAGCAGATCCTTGGGATGCGAAGACGTAAAGAAGATGCGCTCCACACCCGTATCGCCCACGGCACGCAGCAGATCGGCAAAACGCGGCTTGCCAAACAGATCGCGACCATATGAGTTAACGTTTTGGCCCAGCAGCGTAATCTCACGCACGCCCTGGCGCACCAAACCGGTCACCTCGTCGACAATCTCCTCGAAGGGGCGACTTTTTTCGCGACCGCGCACGTACGGCACGATGCAATAGGTGCAGAAATTATTGCAGCCCGTCATGATGGGCACCCAGGCGTGATACTGGGTCTCGCGATGCCACGGCATGCTCATGGCATCCGTATCCTCATGCTCATTGGTGCGGATATGACGCTTGCCGTCAAGGAACGCCTCGGCAATGAGCTCGGCCACATGTGCGATAGAATGCGTGCCAAAGATGACATTGACGTTATCGACGTTGGTGAGCAGGCCCTCGCCATCACGCTGCGCAATGCAGCCGCCCACGGCAACCACACGCTTGCCCGAAGGCGAAGGCGGCAGGCTTTTGCAGGAATTGCACTGACCGTACAGACGAGTATCGGCGGCCTCACGCACACAGCATGTCATGAAGACAACGATATCGGCATGCTCGGGATCGAGCGCCATGAGGCAACCATACGAATCGAGCAGACCGCTCACGCGCTCGGAATCGTGCTGATTCATCTGGCAGCCAAAGGTGCGGATAAAGTAGGTTTTACCGGCAAGAATATCGCGTACGGAACGCTGGTCCATGTGCATAAGTCCTAACGATGGAAGGGAGGCGAATCGAGACAAGCAGAAGCTATGCCACAGGCTTAACATCATCCATGACGACGTTATCCATAGCAGCTCGATTGATCTGGTGAACGTAGATAGAAAGGCGGATGGCCGTGCGCGACTCCCCGTTAATGAGGATGTCGGAGAACACGGGCGCGCAGGAAATATCAAAACCGGTTGGAATCAAAAAACCGCGCGCGATAGCCACGGCCTTAATAGCCTGGTTGACCGCACCGGCGCCGACACACTGGATGTTGACGGGTACACCATCCTTGACCATGCCGGCGATGGCGCCGGCAACGGACGCGGGCGATGATTTGCTTGATACCTTCAGGCAATCCATGAAGAAACTCCTGCGTTTAAAAGTACGTTTTAACTGCAATAACTTTATCGTACCGAGTGGACTCGGTAAAGGCACTATTCCTCTTTGGCAAGATCGAAGGTCACGGTGATTCGATCACGCGAAACACGAATCTTTGGGTCGCCGCAAAGGTTGAGATAGTACCGAGCGGCAAGGTCATTAAAGTCGCGCTCCACAGCACGCGAAAACTGTGCTATGTCATCCTTGGCAATACGTAGCCCGCGACGATCCTTCGCGAGATCGACAGGAGCCGGCGCATGCGAGGACGAATCACGCTCGCGCAGCAGACGCGCAGTCACACCGCGAACGGGCTTAATCTGCCCTGCCAAAATGCGATGGGCCGTGCGCTCAGACATCTCAAGACCCAAACCCGAACAGATACGGATAAAGTCCTCGGCATCAGAGGCAAGGCCTAAACGATCGACAACTGGAAGCTCGCTCTCGTCATCAATGAACAGGAGACGCGACGTATCGAGCCGACTTGAGGCCTGAGCATAAAGGGTCGCGGCAATCTCAGACGGAGAACCAAGATAGACATCGCAACCACGCAACTCCTCGAGCGCAAACTCACAAGCAGCGCGAATAATATTATGCGGACCGCGAGCACAGACATAACGTCCGTCCTCATCCTTGACAGCCTGGGGCCAGCTGGACTGATCGGCACGCTCACTGAGGCGGTCGGCCGCAACGCTCACCTTAAAGGCCGAGCCAAGATCGACACCTGACGTGACCACACGGGCCTCATCGGTGTTCTGCTTGATCGAAAACAATGCCATGCCACGACCGTGAACGCCCCAACGGTCCATCTTCATACTCTCGAGCTTGGAGGTGACGCGGGCATCGAAGATTCGCTCTTGCATATCCTGTGGAACGCCCGAACCGTTATCCAGAAAGACAAGCGTGCGGACGCCATCTTCCTTGGTCGTGGCGAGATAGACCTTGTCGGCGCCAGCATCGCGAGCATTACGGAGCATTTCGATGACGATATCCTCGACATTCTGAATGTCGTGCTTTGCCTGGCGCCGCTCGGCCTCCGAAACGCGGAGGCGGACATACCCCTCGCCAAGGTTCTCCTCGACGCGAAGGTTGCCCTCCCCCGACATCGACGCGATAAATGAGATGAGCTCGTTCGCGTCGCTCATGTTATTTAGCGATATCGACAGCGCGGCTCTCGCGAATCACGACGACGCGCACCTGACCGGGATACTCCATCTCTTCCTCGATCTGATGGGCGATATCGTGAGCCAGGACCGTGGACTGGGCATCGGAGATCTTGTCCGGCTGAACCATGACGTGGACCTCGCGACCAGCCTGCATGGCATAGGTACGCTCGACGCCTTCATGGGAGTTGGCGATCTCCTCGAGCTTCTCGAGACGCTTGATGTAGTTCTCGGCAGACTCGCGACGGGCACCGGGGCGAGAAGCAGAAACAGCATCAGCGGCCTGTACCAGGACATCGAGCACCGTGTTAGGGTCGACATCGGCATGGTGAGCCTCGATAGCATGAACGATAACGGGCTTCTCGCCATAACGGCGGGCAAGCTCGGCGCCGATGACGGCATGCGGGCCCTCGACGTCGTGGTCAATTGCCTTGCCCAGGTCGTGCAGCAGACCGGCGCGCTTGGCGGTCACAACGTCCAGGCCAAGCTCGGAAGCCATCACGCCGCACAGGTCAGAGACTTCGAGGGAGTGCTGAAGCACGTTCTGACCAAACGAGGTACGGTAGCGCAGGGCACCAAGGGTCTTGACGATCTCGGGGTGCAGGTCGTGAATGCCGGTATCGAAGGCAGCCTGCTCGCCAGCCTCGCGCACGCGCTGCTGAACCAGGTCGGCAGCCTTGTGATACATCTCCTCGATGCGGGCGGGGTGAATGCGGCCGTCGGCGATGAGGTTCTCGAGGGCAACACGGGCGGTCTCACGACGGACCGGGTCGAAGCTCGAAAGAACGACGGTCTCGGGCGTGTCGTCAATCACGAGGTTGACGCCGGAAACCTGCTCGAAGGTCCGGATGTTGCGACCCTCGCGACCGATGATACGGCCCTTGAGGTCATCAGAGGGAATGTGCACGGAGGTAACGGTGACCTCGGCTGTGTGGTCGGCAGCGCAGCGCTGAATCGCCAGGGACAGAATCTCCTGGGCGGTCTTGTGGCACTCGGCGCGAACCTGCTGCTCGGACTCGCGAATGATCGTGGCGGCCTCGTGGGTGACCTCGCCGCGAACCTTATCGAGGAGCTCCTTGTGGGCATCCTCGCGGGTCAGGTCGGCGATACGCTCGAGCTCGGAGGTCTGCTTGGCGCAGAGCTCCTCGAGCTCGCGAGAGCGCTTCTCGACCTGACCGGCCTGGCTGGACAGCTGGTGCTCACGCTTGTCGAGAGCGTCGTTTCGGCGATCGAGGGACTCCTCGCGCTGCATCACACGGTTCTCGAGCGTACGAATCTCGCTCTTACGCTGCTTGTCCTCGGCCTCGGCGGCCTGCTTGTTCTTGATGATCTCCACTTTAGCCTCGAGCAGAGCCTCTTTTTTGAGGGTCTCGGCCTGACGCTTAGCATCACCGATCAGGGACTCAGCCTGTGCGTGTGCCGACTGGATCTTTTCGTCGGCCTCGTGAAGACTACCCTGCTTGGCGGTGCGCATGTAGGCAATGGCGGCGATGGCACCCAAAACGATGCCAACGAGCGCTGCGATGATAGGCATGCTCACTCCTTTTTATGGATTCGTTACACAACAAAGCGAACCGTCCTTACGAACGGCTCGCGACATTTGAGCAATATGGGCGCAGCTTATGCGGGTCGGATACAGATAAACATATAAACAAACTCATAACAGATGAGCACATATCACAAAGCAAATGACAGTGTTTATCGTACGTTGAACCACAACAACTGTCAAATAAATGGCCCCGGCACGGCGGCTAAAACGCGGTGAACGGCAGGGCCACAAAACGCATACGCCTAAACCGCACATTCCTCGCGTTCGGCATCGAGACGTGCCTTAACGGCATCGGCGGCGATGTGATACGAGAAGCCCTTGCCCATCAAAAACCGAACCAGTTTTTCGAATCCACGCGTCTCTGGAACACGCCGCTTGGCGAGCAGGGCTGACGCACGCGCCAAATCGTCTTCGACGGCAAAATAATCCTCGGGATAACCGGGAATGTCATCGAGCACAACATGACGTCGCTTGAGCTCGGTCTCGATTTTGCGCTGTCCCCAACCGCGCCGCTTGCGCTCCTCGATAAAGTACGAGCAAAAGCGGTTCTCGTCTAAAAAGTGATACTCGGTGGCGCGCTCGACGGCGAAATCGATCGCGGGCTGGTGAAAGCCGTAGCGAGCCAGCTTGTCACGGACCTCACCCGTCGCATGGTCGCGGCGCGATAGCATCTCGGTCACCATGGTAAGTGCACATTTACGCTCGATGAGCTGCACCGCCTCACGAAAGTTGTCCCAATCACAGGGAAGATCGGGGCGGTTTTTGACATACAGGCGCGCGACCCGCATGGGAATCCAAATGGACCGCTCAAAACCGTCCTCAAGCTCACAATCGATATGTGCGCAAGGCTTTTTGGACGCATACCCGCTCGAAAACGAGGAGGCCGCCTTCTTATCGGGAAAGACGACCGTGGCCTCGGTCACCGTATACGACATGAGCGTAACCGCTACTCGTCGTCATCATCGAGCATAGCGGAACCATCGATGGCGTAAAGCTCATCAAACTCCTCAGGCGCAGGCTGATCGGTCAGCTCGACCTCGGACGGAGCATCGTCATCAAACTCAAGTCCGCAGGCAAGGCGAACCTTATGCTCAATCTCGTCGGCGCAATCGGGGTGTTCGCGCAGGAAAGCCTTGGCGGCCTCGCGACCGTTGCCGAGCTTGTCCTCGCCATAGGCAAACCAGGAGCCCATCTTCTTGCAGATGCCGCACTCGACAGCCATGTCCAGAATCGAGCCCTCCTTAGAGATGCCCGTACCGTACATGATGTCGAACTCAGCAGAACGGAACGGAGCTGCCACCTTGTTCTTAACGACCTTGGCGCGCACGCGGTTACCGATAACCTCGTCCTTAAGCTTAATGCTGTCGATGCGGCGAATGTCGATACGCACCGAAGAGAAGAACTTAAGGGCGCGGCCGCCCGTCGTGGTCTCGGGGTTGCCGAACATGACGCCGATCTTCTCACGCAGCTGGTTAATGAAGATGCACGTCGTGTTGGACTTGGACAGCGAGCCGGCGAGCTTGCGGAGCGCCTGGCTCATCAGGCGAGCCTGAAGACCGACCGTAGTGTCGCCGATTTCTCCCTCGATCTCGGCACGCGGGGTCAGCGCAGCGACGGAGTCAACGACGATGGCATCGATGGCGCCGGAACGCACGAGCATGTCAACGATCTCGAGCGCCTGCTCACCCGTATCGGGCTGGGAAATGAGCACCTCGTCGATATCCACGCCGATGCGCGCGGCATACGTGGGATCGAGCGCGTGCTCGGCATCGATAAATGCCACAACGCCGCCCATAGCCTGGGCCTCGGCCAAGATCTCGAGCGAAAGCGTCGTCTTACCGGAGGACTCAGGACCGTAAATCTCGACGATACGGCCGCGCGGCACACCGCCGATACCCAGAGCGGCATCGAGGGCCAGGGCGCCCGTGGGAATGGCCTCGACCTCGAGCTCGGGACCACCGTCGCCGTACCTCATGATGGAACCCTGGCCGAATTTCTTCTCGATCTCGGCCTTGGTGGTGGCGATCATCTCATCGCGCTCTTTACCCGTCGTGCGAGCATGAACGGTACGTACGGGACCTGAATTCTTGGCCATGAATAGCCCTCCTCTTAACAACCTGCATCGATAATAAACGAACGGCTGTTCGTGGTCAACCGTTCAGGCCAATCATATGCAGGCGGTCTTTCCAAAACCCGACCAAACGCCGACCAAACACTGACCAAATGCTTGACCACAAAGGACCAAATATGAACAAGGCAGGCAAAAATACATCTACAACCAGCACAAACGCCAAATGAGCCTAAGGTCCCTATCTCCACAATTAAGGGGCTCGGAGGCCCCTTAAAACACGTCTATTCCATAGAGTTGAGCACAAGGGCAATGCGACCCAATGCGTCCGTGACCGCATGGGCACGAACACACGAACGGTCGCCCTCATAGTGGCAGCGCACAGAGTCCACGACCGGCACGCCCCCATCGGCGGAACGATGCGCCCAGCCAATATAGAAAGTGCCCGCCGGATCGTCCTCAGTGCCACCGCCGGGGCCGGCATAACCCGTTGCGCTCACTGCAATATCGCTCTGGTACAGCTCCAGCGAACCCACCGCCATCTCGCGCGCGGTCTGATGCGACACCGCGGTATAGCGGTCGAGCGTCTCCTGCTCAACACCAAGAACGCGATGCTTAATCTCATCGCAATAGGTCACCGCACCGCCTGTCTCTTATACACATCTCCGAGCCCACGAGACGGAGCTACATCTCG
>URZB01000020.1 GCA_900552295.1 uncultured Collinsella sp. | reverse complement strand
TACTTCTTGTTGACCGCGGCCAGCTCGTCGCTGATGGCCTTCTTGATGTTCTCCTCGCTGGAGAGGATCTCTTCAAGCTCGGCAATCTCGCCTTCAAGCTTAGCGATGTCCTTGGTGCGGTTGAGGATGTACTCCTCGTTGATGTTGCGGAGCTTAAGCTCGGCAACAAACTCGGCCTGGGTCTCGTCGATGTCGAAGCCCTTCATAAGGTTGGGCACGACCTCGGCTTCGAGCTTGGTGCCGCGGATGATGGCGATGGCCTTGTCGATGTCGAGCAAGATCGCCTCGAGGCCGTGCAGCAGGTGCAGGCGCTCGGACTTTTTGCCTAGGTCAAAGTTAATGCGGCGACGTGTGGACTCAATACGCCACTTGACCCACTCGTGCAGGATCTGGCGCACGCCCATAACGCGAGGGTAACCATCGACCAGCACGTTGAAGTTGCACGAGAACGAATCCTGCAGCGTGGTCGAGCGATAGAGCTTGGCCATGAGCTTGTCGGGGTCGACACCGCGCTTAAGGTCGATGGCGATGCGAAGGCCCGAAAGATCGGTCTCGTCGCGGATGTCGGCAATTTCCTTGACCTTGCCCTCCTTGGAGAGCTTGACGATGCGCTCGATGATGACATCGGTCTTGGTGGTGTAGGGGATCTCGTACACCTCGATGATGCGCTCTTCGGGAATCCAGCGCCAGCGGGAGCGGATTTGGAAGCTGCCAAGGCCGGTCTCGATGATCTTCTCCATCTCCTCGCGGCGGTAGATAATCTCGCCGCCGGTCGAGAAGTCGGGCATGGGCATATATTCGAGCAGGTCGCAGTCGGGGTCCTGCAGGTAGTGCATCGTTGCGGTGCAGACCTCGTTGAGGTTGAAGCCGCAGATGTCGGATGCCATGGCGACGCCGATGCCCTTGTTGGCCGAAACCAGAATATTGGGGAATGTGGTGGGCAGCAGGCGCGGCTCCTTCATGGCGCCGTCGTAGCTGTCGACGAAGTCGACCGGGTCCTTGTCGATGTCCTTGAAGATCTCGGCACTGATGGGGGAGAGCTTGGCCTCGGTATAACGCGAGGCGGCGTAGCTCAGATCGCCCGAATAGTACTTGCCAAAGTTGCCCTTCGACTCCACGAAGGGCGCAAGCAGCGCTTCGTTGCCCGTCGCCAGGCGCACCATCGTCTCGTAGATCGCGGCGTCGCCGTGCGGGTTGAGCTTCATGGTCTGGCCCACGATGTTGGCGCTCTTCTGGCGCTCGCCCTTGAGCAGGCCCATCTTGTACATGGTGTAGAGCAGCTTGCGGTGCGAGGGCTTAAAGCCGTCAATCTCGGGGAACGCACGCGAGACGTTGACACTCATGGCGTAGGGCATGTAGTTGACCTCGAGCGTCTGCGTGATCGGCTGGTCGGTGACCTCGGAGTGCAGGCCGATGACGTTCTCGGCGTTGACCTGCTTTTTCTTTGGCTGGTTCTTCGTCTTCTTCTTTGCCACGATTTCCTCTTGAACTTCTTATGGGCCGTCGTTGTCGATTTACTGCTATTGCAGGTCCAGCTGGTCCAGGTATTCCTTGCCGTGCTCGGAGATATGGCGCTTGCGGCCCGCCTCGTCGTTGCCCAGCAACAGGTTGAACATGGTTTCCATCTTGGTGACGTCCTCGGGCTCAACCTTGATCAGGCGACGCGTCTCGGGGTTCATGGTGGTGAGCCACATCATGTCCGGGTCGTTCTCACCAAGACCCTTGGAGCGGTTGATCGAGCACTTTTGGTCGCCGATCTCCTTAAGGATGCCGTTCTTCTCGAGCTCGGTGTAGGCAAAGTAGGTCTTCTCTTTGCAGTTGATCTCGTAGAGCGGCGACTCGGCGATATACACGTAGCCCTCGTCGATAAGCGTGGGCACCAGGCGGTAGAGCATGGTGAGTACGAGCGTGCGGATGTGATAACCGTCGACGTCGGCGTCCGTACAGATGATGACCTTGTTCCAGTTGAGGTTGTCCAGGTCGAAGGCGCCAAGGTTCTTGATGCGCTTGTCCTTGATCTCCACGCCGCAGCCCAGCACGCGCATGAGGTCCATGATGATGTCGGACTTAAAGATGCGCGGATAATCCTCCTTCAGGCAGTTGAGGATCTTGCCGCGGACGGGCATGACGCCCTGGAACTCGGCATCGCGCGAGGTGCGAATGGCACCTGCTGCCGAGTCACCCTCTACGATGTAGATCTCGCGGCGGCTCTTGTCCTTGGAGCGGCAGTCGATGAACTTCTGCACGCGGTTGGCCATGTCGGTCTTCTGCTGCAGGTTGGTTTTGATACTCTGGCGCGTTTTCTCGGCGTTCTCGCGCGAACGCTTGTTGATGAGCACCTGCTCCATGATCTTGTTGGCGGCGTCTTTGTTCTCGATCAAGTAAGTCGAGAGGCGCTCCTTAAAGAAGGCCGTCATAGCCTGCTGGATAAAGCGGTTGTTGATGGCCTTCTTGGTCTGGTTTTCGTAGGACGTCTGGGTGGAGAAGCAGTTGGTCACCAGCACCAGGCAGTCCTGGACGTCCTGCCATTTGATGCCGCTCTCGTTTTTGTTGTACTTGCCCTGTTGCTTAATGTAGGCATCGATGGCGCTGGTCAGAGCGCTACGGGCAGCCTTCTCGGGTGAGCCTCCGTTCTCGAGCCATGACGAGTTGTGGTAGTACTCCTGCATCATGAAGGTGCGCGAGAAGCACATGCACGCGGTAATCTTGACGTTGTAGTCGGGCAGGTCCTCGCGGTCGCGACCGCGACGGTCGGCCTCGATAAAGAAGGGCTCGGTGAGGTAGTCGGTACCGACCTTCTCGAGCACGTAGTCTTCGATGCCCTTGGGGTAGCAGAAGTCCTCTTCGGAAAACTCGCCGTCGTCGCCCTCGATGCGCAGACGGAAGGTCACGTTGGCGTTGACCACGGCCTGGCGGCGCATGGTCTCGCGATACCAATCGTGGGGGATGCTGATGGAGGTAAAGACTTCAAGATCGGGGCGCCATTTGATGGTGGTGCCGGTGCGGTCCTCGTCGCTGGGCTCAATCTCGAGTGCCTTCTTTTTGGCGCCGACGACCTTGCCCTTCTTAAAGTGCAGGGAGTACTTGTTGCCATCGCGCCAAACCGTGACGTCCATGTACTCGGAGGCGTACTGGGTCGCGCACGAGCCCAGGCCGTTGGTACCGAGCGAGAAGTCGTAGTCGCCGCCCTGGTTGTTATTGTATTTGCCGCCGGCGTAGAGCTCGCAAAAGACGAGCTCCCAGTTAAAGCGCTTCTCGGAGGGGTTCCAGTCGAGCGGGCAGCCACGGCCATTGTCCTCTACCTGGATAGAGCCATCGCGAAAGGCGGTAAGGGTGATGAGCTTGCCGTAGCCCTGGCGCGCCTCGTCAACGGCGTTGGACAGGATCTCGAAGGCGGCATGCGCGCAGCCGTCGAGCCCGTCCGAGCCAAAGATGACGGCGGGGCGCAGGCGTACGCGCTCCTCGTCCTTGAGCTGGCGGATACTGTCGTTACCATAGTTTGCGGTGTTTTTTGCCATACTCGCTCTCTCGGTGCTCCTTTGCTGCGTTTAAGTCATATAGATAGTCAAGGTAGCATAGCCCAGCCCTTGGGCGATTCCACCCAACACGAAATCCATCGAACAATCGTTCGGAGTTCGATGGAGATTCGTTTACTCGGACAAAACCGAGTCGGCTCTGTCCGAGTAAGTTTAAAGACGGCCGAATGTGTCTTGCTGCGTTTGCGGTTGGATACGCTGTCGAAGACATGTCGTGCGGATTGTTGGCGAAAAGACGCCGTGCCAAGCTCGAGGCAGAACTCGACTCCCCTGATGATATCTAATGCGAAATGGGCTGGCTCTGGGTATCCAGAACCAGCCCCTTTTGGTGTTCGATGAGCCGAGTCGGCGTCTCTCACAAAAGTAACTAGGAGCTAGCGAGACCTATCCGAATTGACTTCATTGGCGGTGTCTTTTTCGAGCGCCGTGCGGCGGGCGCTGTAGGCGATGAGGCCGGCGCCTGCCGCGGCGAGTGCTGTAGCGGCTGCCGTAAGGGGAGCATTGACATCGCCCGTGCCAGCGAGCGCACCCGCTTTTCCGGAGCGCTTGTTATTGCTGTGGTCCTTGCCACTGCCGGAGCTCCTTCCGCCGGAGCCGCCGCCCTCGTCGGTACCGCCGCCACTCGAGCCGCCATCGTCGTCTACTGTCATCGGGGCGTCGTGAAGTTCTGTCGTATCCGCGCTGTCGCATACGCCGACCTGAACTTCTGAGCGTTCGCATGCCGCGTCGGGCACATGAAGCTCGTGCAGTACGGCACCCAGCGCCGAGTTTGCGCCCGGTCGAATTTCCTCGAGCGTTACGGGATCGAGCGCCACCAGATTACGCGCCTTCGCATACAGCGTTACGCGTTTGCCCACTTCGTCGCTCCAACTCTCGGGGATAGCGAAGCTCATGCGGAACTGTGCCGTGCAACCCGGTGCCAGCACGGCGTTGCCACTGTCGGCTACCAGCGGGTGCGTTGCAAAAGGTGTGCCCAGCGTTTCGAGCGCGTACTTCACGTGTGCCATGTCGTTGACCGAAGCGTCCTCGGCAAGCTCTGGATCGTAGATCGATGCCATGCGTGTGTTCGCTCCGAACCCGATGGATGCGCTGGAGAACGGCTGGCTGGAGCCCTCTCGGTACAGATCGATTGTGCCGGCGGTCAGCAAGGTGTTGCCGTCGTTTCGCACCGTGACCATGAAGGATTCGCCTGCTGCTCCGGGCACCACCGCGCCCGAGGTAGCGACTGCGCCCGTCGGAGTGGCACACGCCACCAAGGGCACTTCGATGCCGTGTAGTTCTGCCTCGCTCTTCTCCGCGCTCACAATGTGCGTGGCGAGCGCGGAGAGCATGCTCCCCGACGTCAAAAATGTCGTTATCTGATCGACGGGATGGTCCAGCTCGCACATCACGAACGGCTCCGTAAACAGATCGCCTGACAAGGTGCTGGCGAAGATGCGGAAGTGCTTGCCCATCACTGCTACCGGGTTGCCTTCTTCGTCGTAGGTTTGCCCCACCTTGCCATCGGTGTTCTCTACATAGAGCACGCACCTGCCGTTGTTGCTTACGCTAAACGATGCCGGGCCACAGCCTGCGGCACCCACGGGCTGCGTTGCAAATGCCGATGCGCCTCGCGTCCAAGTAATATGCTGCAGTTGCTCGTTGACGGTAGACAAAAAGCCCGTGTGCTGCGGCCACGGCACCGCGTGGGGTACTGTGGCATCTGGCGACATAACGCCCCAGCCCGCAATGGACTGGCCGATCACGGCGTACGATGCACAGCCACAACCGCCTGCGGTCTCGTATGCAACGGGCACCACCATTTTGCCGTTGATATTCTCGGGCGCGCCGAGCTCGATGCTCGACGGTGCCTGTGGAAAGCGGAGGACCTGACGGAACGTGAGACTGTCGCCCGAAACGTCCGACCACAGGGTAAAGCACTCCAGCGCAACCTCGGCCTCGCTGCCGAGCGCCTTTTCTGCGGTGGTTCCGCGACGGTGGAGGTAGGAGCCCGACAGGCGCCCGTCGACAAGTGTCTTGCTCACCGTGATACGTGGGCACTGCAGGCAATGGTAGCCATCCTCCTGAAGGCGGCCGCGCGAGATGCTGCGCCACGACGTGTGCGATATCACGCGAACTCCGTCGTTGCTTATGCGCAGGCGCACAACGGACAGTATGCCGGATGTGCTCGCCGTATCGAAAAGGGTGTTGTCACCGGCGGGGCGCTCGCCCGAGACCAGCAGCACGTAGGCGTCCTGGTTTCCTCTTCCGTCCGTATATTCCACCACGTCGAAGTCGTAATCGTATATGCCGTCGCGCTCCACGTCGCCCTCGCCAAACCCAAGGGGAAAGTCCACAGGCGTGGGAGCGGACCACGTTCCGTTTGCCTTTGTGTGTACCACCAGGCGCGAGCGACCATTGTCGCCGTAGCGCACCGAGGCGATACGGAACAGGCATTCTACGCCGGCAATCATTGCCAGCTTCATGTGGGCTTCGCTGAGCACGCCAGCAAACAGCACGTTGTCGCTCGAGGGCTTGATGCCGCCACGCTCGTCCTCCGACACGCCGGCAGAATTGGCGTTCGGGTCGGCAACGGTGTTCGTTGCCTGACCGATGTAGGTGTACTCATACATCGGCGCGGCGTTTTCGTCGTTCTCTATCAGTGCATGGACGAAATGCTCGATCTGTCCCGTGTCGTCGCTTTCTGCATCCGCCTCGAGCTCAATGCGCGTGACCGCTTGATCCCAATCGCGCACGACAGGCGCGGCGTTTACGGCAGTGGCCTTAACCTCGGCGCGTGCGAGCAGTTCGGCGTTGGTGACGATGGTGGCCGATGCGATAAATTGCGGCACGCCGCCCGCCTCAATGTTGCCGGCCGAGCCGAAGCAGGCATCCAGCGTATAAGGCGTATCTCCACCCAATGCGAGCTCAGAGCGCTGGAGCACATACTGGTCGCCATTGTTCACCGACATATTCCACGAATCGATGAGTGTGGGCCACGACCCCGACCAAGCCTTGGTGGTCCACTTGAACATTACGAACTGGAGTATCACATCGACATCGACGTCTGCACCTACGCGCAGTCGCGGAAGCTGGTGTCCATCTGCCTTCTCGTACCCAATGAACAGCGTGAGGGATGCGGCGCCGCGCACGGCAGACGAAGCGACGCCTGCAACGCCGGCGCCAAAGGTGACGGCAAGCCCGATCTGGATGGTGAACGAGCCCGACGTGTTTGAATAGTCGAGCGAAATGTTTTTAAAAAACGCCGCGCCGCTGCCGTGCGTGTGGGCACCCACGGCGAGCGCCAGTTTTGCCAGCACCCAGGGGTTGACGTTTAGGAAAAATGGCACCGGTCCTAGGGTAAACTGCTCGGTCCAATTGAGGTCGGTTCTTACCTGGAAGAGGGCCTTAATATTGCCGTATGCGGGGTCGTTGTTGTTACCCCAGGTTTTGCCCACCCAATCGTAGGCGAGCGAGCCGTACAGCTGTGTGGCGATATCCATCGTGAACAGCGGCGTGCAATGGTGGCGAAGGAGCTTGGTGTTTCTTGGATCGGTGCCCGAACCGGCACTCATACTCTTGTACTGATTCCACTTCCCCTCCATCTCGTCGAGGTAGCGGTTTGCCTGCTTGGCGCCCGACTCGCGCGGCGATTTCTTCCAGTATTCCGGATCAGGGTTGCCCGAATCGTTCATATAGCTGGCTGGTTTGTATCCTCCGCCAAACAGCACGTATCCAGCAAACGAGAAATCGAAGAGGATTGGAAATGTGGGCATCCAACACGTGAACTTATTACCACCGATGCCGGGAAACGATGCGGGGAAATCAAACGGAGTGATCTCCTGGTCCATGGTGGTGGGAATGATGGTGGTCGAGCCTGATTCCGCCTTTGCGGCCGGCGCGGTGACAACGGCCATGGGGGAGGAGAGCGTGTAGGTTTTGCCCTGATAGTCGAGGACAAAGCGCAGCTTGCACCCTTCTTCCAGAAGGCCCGATGCCGCATCGAGGAGCTTGTCTTCGAGTGTGAACGTTGCCAGATTATTCGCACCCGATGCACCGGCCTTGATCTGGCCGATCTGTGTGACGGTTTCGGCTGAGCTGCCCGTGGCGGGCAATATCTTGTTGATGCACAGCGTTGCCTGTCCACCCTGTGGCAGATGTGCCTGCACGGTAAAGGAGTGCGTATCGGGCTGCCCGTTTGCCGTGTCGTCCTTCGGCAATGCCATGAACGTGGCTTCAGCGTACTGGATGTCCCATTCGTCGAATGTGAGCTGGCGGAAGTACGGCTCGCCGTCGGAAAGCGGACGCGTGGGCGCGGTTATGGCGGTGCCGCCCTGGATACGCGCAAGGGGAATCTCGACATCACGGTAGCCCGCCATGCTAATGGAGATGCCGCCGTTAAAGTCGTACGCGTCGAGAAGCGTTGCCTCGTCCACGTAGCCTTCCGAAAGCGGCGCGACCTCAAAGATGGCCGTGCCTTCTTCATCGGTAGTGGCGGTGAGCTGCTTGCCTGCGGCATAGCGCGATGTGAGCGTGACCTGGGCACCCGTGATGGGCGTATTCTTGTTGGCGACGTCGACCACGACCACACCAAACATGGTGCGCGAGAGAACGAGCACCCTGAAGGGGTCTTTTTCGTCGGCATAGGCTTCGGTGGGCGCGATCGGCAATATGAAGGCGTTTGCGCTTCCCGGCACGCGCGGCAACATAATGCTCGCCAGCGAGGACGCTCCGGCAACAAGTAACGAACGGCGATCAAGCATCTTTGGCTCCCATCCCGCAGGTATCGGTGGAAATAATCCAATTTTGCGAGAAGGCATCCTGCCACGGTAGTGCCGTCCGAGGGCCAAAATGTCCAATTTGAGCGAGCGAAGCGCCGGGGCTCCGGAGCGCGCATGCTGCGCTAGGCAGCCCGGTCGCTAACGCAACATATGCGCGACCAGTTCGGTGCGCGTGCCGATGCCAAGCTTTGCATACACACTGGATAGGCGGTTTTTGACAGTGCCCGGCGATACTCCCATATGACGAGCGATTTCGGCGTTGGTCCATCCGCGGCAGGCGAGCATGGCCATGGCGAACTCCGTGGTCGTTAAATCGTCGGCAACGTCCTCGCCCGAATCGGGGTTGTGGATGCGCCGCCAGCCGTAGCTGAATCGATACGTAATCTCGATGATACGTGCGAAATCGTCAGGGTATTGCGATTTTAGGCATGCCTCGATGAGCCCCTGCAAAAGGCCGTGATGCTCGCCAATGAGCTCAATAAGGCCGTCGGGACGCGCAGTGTTCCAAGCAACTCCGAAGTGCGTTTTAGCGGCGTCGATGTCCTTGAGGCTCATGCATGCCATGGAAGCTGCCAGGTGCAGGAACAGTTCCGAGATCGGATAGCTCCCCTGTTTCATGATCAGGGCGTTTTCCGCCATGCCCAGACTGCGGCCATATTCGCCGCGCAGGTACAGGGCATGCGCCATCACGTAGCTGGCGAACAGGCGCAGGCCTTCGGGCAGATGCGCCGCAAGCGGATAAAACTCTTCGGCAGAATACGGGGAAGACAAGTGCAACAGGACGCTTGCGGCCGAGGCGAACAGGATATGCGTGGCGTGGACGGCGGGTGATTCCTCGTCAGTTGGCGTATCGAGGATGCCCGCAAGACAACGGCGGGCGTCGGCGATACGGTTGAGCGACAGACTGGCGTATCCGCAGATAAAGCATGCGGAATAGCGCAGTGCGGAATCGGTGGCGTCAAGATAGGGACGCGCTGTCTTGGCAGCGAGGGCGGCCTGTCCGCGAAAGTACAGCGCTTCTGCCGTGGCGATGGTGCGTGAATCGGGGTCGGAAATGCCTGCAACCGCAGCGTCAATCTGCCCCGGCACAAAGGCAGTGCACATCAACGGCATGGGAACGCATGGGTAGCCATCGCAGTCCATCTTCCATCTCCCAACAGCTGGCAACAATAGCAGCAATTGTACTCCTGTTGCTCGGGACCCCTTTCGTTTTACTGTTCGGTTAACGCTGCGGATCGTTTTGGAAGGCTTACGAGCATGGTGGTCCCGTTTTCGGAACTTGTTTCGACCTCTACTGTGCCACCGTGAAGCGCTGCAATCTCCCAAACGAGCGCTAGTCCGAGTCCTGCGCCGCCGTATGCCCTGCTGCGGGATTTATCCAGGCGAAAGAACGGTTGGAAGATGCTCTCACGGTACTGCTTGGGTATTCCCGGGCCCTGGTCCTCGACTCGCAGGAACACGTGGCTGTCGTTGTCGCAGATGGAGACGTTGACAGTCGAGCCGGGGTGGCTGTAACGGATGGCGTTTTCGGCCAGGTTAAACACCAGCCGATAGAGGAGCGCATCGTTCCCGATTACTAAAGCGTCTCCAGCACAATTGAGGGCTATGCCCTTATTTTCGGCAAGTGGCGCAAGGTCGGTGAGGACCTCTTCGGACAAGGGACCAAGTTCAACATCGTCCTCGCAAGGAACGCTGTGGAGCTCACTCATCTCGAGCAATACCTTGGTCATCCGCGACATGCGCTCGGTTTGTTCTTGTAGCAGGCCGAGCAGCTCGGCTGTTTCGGGTTGCAAACCGGAGTGCTCGGAGATGAATAGTTCAATCTGTGCTTGCATAAGGGCGAGCGGGGTGCGCAGCTCGTGTGCGGCGTTGCCGGTAAACTGACGCTGTGCAGAGAACCCTTCGCCAAGACGGGCGATCATGTCGTTGAAAGAGGCGCTGCATCGTTGTAACTCGGTGGGCACATCTTCGCTGAGTCTGATTTCGCTTAGGTTGTCAGGCTGCACACGCTCAACCTGGGCTGCAAAAGCCCGTAGCGGTTTGAGTGCACGGCCGCTCACAAAGTATGCCAGCACGCCGCCAAGGAGTGTGACTCCGGCCGTGATGCACCAGGTTGTCGTGCCAAAAGACTCCTGTGCGTCGTTTACGACGATCGTGACCTTGTCATCGGGGGTCGCTTTCGTTGGGTCAAACGCCTGAGGTGCATCTACGCCGGCTGCGCTAAGGGCCGAGATGTCGCTGCCGATAGCATCCATGTAGCGCATGCCCGTATAGCCGACCAGACAGTTCGTCAGCACGCATGCCGCACACGTCAGCAGTGCCGTCATAATCGTTATGCGCCATTGCAGCGAAAGCCTTTTCATTCGCTATCCTCCATAACGTAGCCCTCTCCAATCCGATTGCGAATCGGGTCGTATCCCAAAGCGCTGCGTAGCTTTTTGCGGAGTGACGAGATGTGAACGCGGGTTGCGTTGCTAAAGCTGTTCACGCTGCTATCCCAAACGTGCTCGATAAGCTCCTCTTGGCTTACCGGTCGCCCCTGATTAAGCATCAGGTATTCCAAGATTCCCGTTTCCTTGCGTGTAAGAGATAGAGCCTCACTGTCCACGGAAGCGATGCGCGCCTTGGTGTCAAAGCTGAGCTTTCCGCAGGCTAATACTATGTCGCTTTGTGCGAAGCGCCTGAGAGTAAGGCTGCGGATCCTTGCCGCAAGTTCGTCCAGATGAAACGGCTTGGTAAGGTAATCGTTGGCGCCGGCATCGAGTCCGGCGACTTTATCGGATACTTCGCCACGCGCGGACAGAATCAGTACCTTAGTCTCGCAATCGGTTTTCCTAAGTTCCCTGAGCACGGTCATGCCATCGATACGGGGAAGGTTGAGGTCGAGTACCACGAGGTCAAAGACTTCGACGCTCAGCAGATCGAGCGCCTCCTGTCCGTCGTGGCAGCAGTCGACGCTGTACGCCAAGTTTCGCAAGCTGCGCGCGATTGCATCGCACAGTGCTCGCTCGTCTTCGACGATCAAAATACGCATAACAGTCTCCTTGCACATTCCAAATCGCGCTTAACACGGATTTTATAGTCGATATGGTCCAATGGTCGCGTAACGAAAGGAGTGGTTGGGTTGTTCAAAGCGGTAAAACCCGTGGTACAGGTCGCTTTGTTGATCGTCGGAATTGCCATGGTGTGCTTTGGTGTTATGCGTGGCGAGGCGGATGCCGTGCTGGCCAAAGCGATTAGGCTGTGCTTGGAGTGTATCGGAATTGGATAAAAGAGAAAACACTGCGCCGCATGTTTTGGCCCGATTTCGCGGATTCATTCAGGCGGCGGCGACGCTGGTCACCAATATTCACCTGCCAAACTTTGCCAAAGGAAGCATCTATCAGGGCGCGGGAAAAACAGTCTGCGTACCTGGACTTAATTGCTATTCGTGCCCCGCGGCATCGGGTGCGTGCCCCATCGGGTCGTTCCAGTCGGTGGTAGGTTCATCCAAGTTCAACTTTTCTTACTATGTTACCGGTACGCTCATTTTGCTCGGCGTGCTGCTGGGGCGCTTTGTATGTGGCTTTCTGTGCCCGTTTGGCTGGCTGCAGGAGCTGCTTCATAAGATTCCCGGCAAAAAGTTCTCCACGAAAAAGCTCAAGCCGCTCACGTACATCAAGTACGTCGTGCTGCTGTTTGCCGTGGTGCTGCTGCCCGTCTTGGTGGTTAACGACGTGGGCATGGGCGACCCGTTCTTTTGCAAGTACATCTGTCCACAGGGTGTGCTCGAGGGCGCCATTCCGCTGGCCATTGCCAATGCCGGCATTCGATCTGCGCTGGGGCAGCTCTTTACCTGGAAACTTGCCGTTCTCATTGCCGTGGTGCTGCTGAGCGTTTTGTTCTACCGCCCCTTTTGCAAATGGATTTGTCCACTCGGCGCATTCTATGCGCTCATGAATAAGGTGTCCCTATTGGGGATCCGGGTCGATGCATGCAAATGCGTCTCGTGCGGCAAGTGCTCAAAGGTTTGTCAGATGGACGTTGATGTGGTCCACGCGCCCAATCATGCCGAATGCATCCGGTGCGGAAAGTGCATCGGGGCCTGTCCCGTCGATGCCATCAGCTATCGCTATGGCCTGGATGTGTCGGCGGAAAAGCTCCCCTTGACCGCCGATAAAAAGTAAACAAGCTTCGACAAAACGGAGGAATGACTATGAAGCTTTCTAAGATTGCGGCCCTGTTTATGGTGCCGGTATTGGCCTTGTGCCTTGTGGCATGTTCGGCGCCCGGTGGCAATGCGAGCGAATCTGCGAGCTCCGATCCTAAGATTGCAGAACTCACTGCGCAGAAGCCGGCCAATGCCGACGAGGCCGCCGAGTTGTATGCAAAACTCATGCAGAAGGAGAACGATATCTTTTCGAGTGATAACGCGCTGTGGGAAAAGGTATTCAATGCGGCAAATAAAGACTCGACAATGATTGAGGACGGCAGCAATTACGGCGATTTCCTGCTCAAGACCATCGACGGCGCCAAGGATAAGTTTACGGCGGATGAGCTTAAGACGCTCAAGGCCGGTGCACAGCAGATCAAGGAGATCGAGGACAAGCTCGAGAGC
>URZB01000019.1 GCA_900552295.1 uncultured Collinsella sp. | reverse complement strand
TCGGCAGCGTCAGATGTGTATAAGAGACAGCCTGTACATAGCTCACGGCGCGCTGGGTCACGATGGAGCCCGACATGGAGCCCATTTTGTCCGCCATTTGGTTGGCGCCCTCGACGAGCTTGATTTGGTCTACCAGACCACCCTCGACACCCAAGCGCAGGCTCTTCATGGTGATCTTACCGCCGTCGGCATCAATCTGTTTTTGCATGCTCTGCGCGGCTGCGGCCTTCTGCTGCATCTCGGCGAGTTGCTCGGGCGTCATCGCCGCCATCTGCTCGGGCGTGGGTATGGCCTGGGCGCCGCTGTTGTCTTTCTCACCGGACGTGCCCATCATGTCACCCATGGAGTTGGCGTCAATACCCTGGTTGAGCGAAAGGACGACGGTCTCGGGCAGACTCATGATATCGGCGAGCTTGCTGCCGTCGGCACGCTCTTCCTCGGTGCCCTTGTACGTTCGAATGCCGTTCTTGTCCGCCTTGCCAAACACGGCCTCCACAGCTTTGGCGTCCTTGGCGCGCATAAAGAGTTCGAGGTCGTCGAGCGATTCGGCGCGAATGGTGTCGGGCACGGGCGAGGCAATGCCGCCTTGCTGCACGCCCACGTCGACGATGTCGCTCATATAGGTAGGCAGCGCCAGGTCGGCGTTGCAGCTGATTACGATAAGTACGATAGCTGCGAACAGTGCCAGGACATGCTTTTTAAAGAGCTTGAGAATCCTCACTCGGCATCTCTCCTTTCTTGATTGCGGTCGATAATTTCGTTGGCACGTCTTAGAAGGCGCACCATCTCTTGGGTATCTGTTTCGCCGAGCTGCTCGAGGAAAGCCGCGGTGCGCTCCTCGAATTCCCGGCGTTTGATTTCGAGATCCTGGAATCCCTTGTCGGTCACTATGACGTGTACGCGACGACGGTCGGTCTTTGAATGCTCGCGCTCAATCCAACCCTTGGCCTCGAGGGCGCGCAAGATATTGGCGATGCGGGCGCTCGAGACCCAGGCACGATCAGCGAGTTCGCTCGGCGTGAGCGAACCGCCAGCGAGCATGAGGGCGCGCATGACGGCCATCTCGCCGCTGAGAACTTTGTCCACAAAGCGCGAAACGCGCTGGTGAATGCCGCCAAACTCAGTAAGGAGCTGACGTCCAAGCTCATGGAAATCGGTATCTTCCACCGAAAACCCCTAACACTAGAAACTATTTTCGGTGAAAGATGATACCCTTGCACGCACACCCTATACGGTAGATTTTGGGTCATGCCTAGAAAACAACCTTTAGGCGACCTCCGTACACCGTCGGTATCAGCAAAGTAAGGGGTAGATCGTAAGGCATGTCCCAAAGCCTACTCAGAGGCACTTTACTCTGCTAAAGCTGACATAACAGCTAGAGCGAACGTCGTACAAAGGCAAGGAAAAATACCAAACAAATCGGTGAACGGTAGTTGCTCGCGCTCGCATTTCCTGCGGATTTGTTAAAAACGCCCTAATGGTATAAAAAAAGAAACATATAACAGCCCTGATGAAGGGGGTGGCTATGTTATCCTTCTCAAACGGGTGAAATCTTGGGTTTTGGGTTGCAGTTCCAAGGTGGACAAACGTTTTTCCCTGTACCAACGTGTGGTGAAGAACGGAAGAAGCCGGTAGTGCAAGCCGATAATTCAAGAATTCAATAAGCAGCGGTGTGAGAGAGCGCCGCATTACACGTAACTAGGAGCGTGGTTACACAATGCAGGAGGCATGGGAAGGCTTCAAGGAAGGCATCTGGACGGGAGAAGTTGACGTCCGAGACTTCATCCAGAAGAACTACACCCCCTATGAGGGCGACGAGTCGTTCCTCGCCGGTCCGACCGAGCGTACCAAGGAGCTGTGGGGCGAGGTTCTCGACCTGCTGCTCAAGGAGCGCGAGCAGGGCGGTGTCCTCGATATGGACACCAAGACCGTCACGGGTATCGTGAGCCACCCCGCTGGCTACATCGATAACGCCCACCGCGAGAAGGAGACCATCGTCGGCCTCCAGACCGACAAGCCGCTCAAGCGCGCGCTGCACGTCAACGGCGGTATCCGCATCGCTTGCCAGGCTGCCAGCCAGCACGGCTACAAGGTCGACGAGAGCGTTGTCGAGCGCTACACCTTCGAGCGCAAGACCCACAACGCCGGCGTCTTCGATGTCTACACCCCCGAAATGCGTGCTTGCCGCTCGGCTCACATCATCACCGGTCTGCCCGATGGCTATGGCCGCGGCCGCATCATCGGCGACTACCGTCGTGTCGCCCTGTACGGCGTCGACTACCTGATCAAGGACAAGGAGGCCCAGAAGGCTTCCACCCCGACGGTCATGACCGCCGACAACATCCGCGATCGTGAGGAGCTGCAGGAGCAGATCCGCGCCCTCGGCGAGCTCAAGATGATGGCCGAGACCTATGGTTTCGATATTTCCAACCCTGCTACCAACACGCAGGAGGCCATCCAGTGGATGTACTTCGCCTACCTCGCTGCCGTCAAGGAGCAGAACGGCGCCGCTATGTCCATCGGCCGTACCTCCACGTTCATCGACATCTACGCTGAGCGCGACCTTGCCAACGGTACCTTCACCGAGGAGCAGATCCAGGAGTTCGTGGATCACTTCATCATGAAGCTCCGCATGGTCAAGTTCGCCCGTACCCCCGAGTACCAGGCCCTGTTTACCGGCGATCCGCAGTGGGTCACCGAGTCCATCGGCGGCATGGGTGTTGACGGCCGTACGCTCGTTACCAAGATGAGCTACCGCTACCTGCACACGCTCGAGAACATGGGCACCAGCCCCGAGCCCAACATGACCGTTCTGTGGTCGACCCGTCTGCCCGAGAACTTCAAGAAGTTCTGCGCCAAGACTTCTGTCGCCAGCTCCTCGATCCAGTACGAGAACGACGACCTCATGCGCGTCTATCACGGCGACGACTACGGCATTGCCTGCTGCGTGTCCTCCATGCGCATCGGCAAGGAGATGCAGTTCTTCGGCGCCCGCGCCAACCTTGCCAAGTGCCTGCTGTATGCACTCAACGGCGGTGTTGACGAGGTCTCCAAGAAGCAGGTCGGCCCCAAGTATCGCGCCGTCGAGGGCGATACGCTCGATTACGACGACGTTGTGGCCAAGTACAACGACATGATGAAGTGGCTCGCTGGCGTGTACGTTAACTCGCTGAACATCATTCACTACATGCACGACAAGTATTGCTACGAGCGCATCCAGATGGCTCTGCACGACAAGCACGTGCACCGCTGGTTCGCTACGGGCATCGCTGGCCTTTCCGTCGTGGCTGACTCCCTGTCCGCCATCAAGTACGCCAAGGTTCACCCCGTTCGTGACGAGAACGGCATTATCGTCGACTTCGAGACCGAGGGCGATTTCCCCAAGTACGGTAACGACGACGACCGCGTCGACCAGATCGCTCACGACGTTGTGCACCAGTTCATGGAGTACATCCGCATGAACGACACCTACCGCAACTCCGTGCCCACGACCTCGGTTCTGACCATTACCTCCAACGTCGTGTACGGTAAGAAGACCGGCTCCACGCCCGACGGCCGCAAGGCTGGCCAGCCGTTCGCCCCGGGTGCTAACCCCATGCACAAGCGCGATAGCCACGGCGCCATCGCTTCGCTGTCTTCGGTTTCCAAGCTCCCGTTCCGCGATGCTCAGGACGGCATCTCCAACACCTTCTCCATCATTCCGAGTGCGCTCGGCAAGGAGGATCAGGTGTTCTTTGGCGATATCGACCTTGATCAGCTGGGCGAGTAACTATTGTTAGTGCTATACTAACAATAACGATTACTGATTAGTGCGCCGGTTTCGGCCGGCGCCTATTAATCGAAGGAGACACATTATGAAGGTTTCTGAAGTTTCCGAGACTCAGGCCGATAACCTGGTCCACATGCTCGACGCTTACGCCGAGAAGGGTGGCCACCACCTGAACATCAACGTCTTCAACCGTGAGACGTTGCTCGACGCTCAGGCTCACCCCGAGAAGTACCCGCAGCTGACCATCCGCGTTTCCGGCTATGCCGTGAACTTCCACACGCTCACCAAGGAGCAGCAGGACGAGGTCATTGCGCGTACCTTCCACGACAAGTTCTAAAGGGGTTTAACTCCCGCAGGATCGCCGGGCCGCTTTGGGTTACTTTCCAAAACGTCCTCGGACATGCAAAGGGCTCCGCTGCGCGCTTCGCGCGGCGGAGCCCTTTGCGTCCTGCGGAAATGTTTTGGAAAGTAACCCAAAGCGGCCCGGCGGGGGTCCTGTGTAGTCACCCTTTAGGCGGAACTCTCCTAATTATTTGGATGAGTCGTTTACTTACTTGTGCTGTTACCGTCTTCCCGCTGTTGTTGGGGTATGCTTTGTTCGTATGTAAACGTTTGACATGTTGATGGGGGAGGGTGCTATGGCTCGCGAGGGCGCTCGTTCTAAGGATTCTGCTAAGCCTGGCATCAAGGAAGTTGCAGCGGTGGCGGGGGTTTCGCCTACTACGGTATCTCGCGTGCTTAATAATCGCGGCTATATTAGCCAAGAGACCCGCGATAAGGTCCATGCCGCGATGGAGCGCATCAACTATACGCCCAACGATATCGCCCGTGCCATGCTCAACGGTCGCCTGAATCTTATCGGTATGATCGTTCCCTTTGTGAGCAGCCCGTTCCATGCTCAGGTTGTGCAGGCGGTCGAGCGCACGTTAGCGGAAAACGGCTTTAAGATGTTGCTGTGCAACAGCGCCAATCGACCCGATCTTGAGCGTTCCTATATTGACATGCTCCGCCGCAATATGGTCGACGGCGTCATCGTCAACTCCCTCAATATCGGTGCCGAGGCATATGCCGAGATGGGCTTGAGCCTGGTTGGCATCGACTGCGATCTTGGCGAGGGCTCTGTCCAGATTGCAAGTGACAGCTATGGCATTGGCGAGCTCGCCACGCGCCGTCTGATTGATGACGGCTGCAGGCGTATCCTGTGCCTGCGCAGCAATAGCCGCATGCGCATGCCTGCCAATAAGCGTACCGATGCCTACCTCGATGTTGTTGAGCAGGCCGGTTTGTCCGCGTTTGTCCGTGAGGTTGAGTTCGTTAAGCCCGACGACGAAAAGGGCGCGGTCGTTGCGAAGATCCTCGATGAGAACCCCGATATTGACGGCATCTTTGCGGGAGACGATACGATGGCGGCCATCTGTCTCAACGTGATGAAGCAGCGCGGCTTGAGCGCTCCAGACGATATTAAGGTCGTGGGCGCGGATGGTGCCCGCCGAACTATGACGTTTATGCCTGACTTAACAACCGTACGTCAAGATATCGATCGCATCGGAGAGCTCGCGGCGCAATCCATCATCGCTCTTATTAACGGCGATAATCCCGAATCGAATATCAAGCTCCCCGTTGAACTCATTGAGGGCAAAACCGCGTAGTTCATCCCGTGCCAAAAGAATTCCTCAAACGCCTCTGATGACCGTTCACCGGCATATGTCAACCGTTTGCCGACGACTGGAACTGCGAAAAGACGTATTGGTGTGAAAACGTTTGACATATGAAAACGATTGACATATCTTGCCATTGTACCGAGTTAGTATGTCGTGGAAAGGAAGTCTCGGATGCACAAGGTGTATTACCAGCCTGAGGGAATTTGGGTAGGCGACATCATGCCGTACGGCGAGGACGGCACGTTCTATCTCTATCATCAGCGTGACACGCGTAACCCCGAACCTTTCGGAGAGCCGTTTGGCTGGGCACTCGCTACGACCAAGGATTTCGTCAACTACAAGGACTTTGGCGAGAGCCTTGAGCGCGGCGGCGACGAGGAAGTCGACCAGTACATTTATGCCGGCACGGTGTTTAAGGTGGGCGACAAGTACCATGCGCTCTACACTGGTTGCAATCGCGATAAGGTCCGCGCACGTTTGATGAAGCAGGTTCTTCTTCACGCAACGAGCGACGACGCCGTCAAGTGGGAGAAGAACATCGCCGAGACGCTGCTTCCGCCCCAGGAGGGTTACGATGACCGCAACTGGCGCGATCCCTTTGTGCTTTGGGATGAGGAGAACGAAGAGTACATGCTCATCCTCGGCACGCGTGTGGGCGAGGACAAGCGTCTGATGACCGGCCGCCTGGTCAAGTTCACCTCCAAGGATCTGACCAACTGGGAGTTCCAGGGCGACTGGTGGAACCCGGGCCTGTACACCATGTTTGAGATGCCTGATCTCTTTAAGATGGGCGACTGGTGGTACCTCGTCTTTTCCGAGTACAGCGACGGCAACAAGACCCGTTACCGCATGTCCAAGTCCATCAACGGTCCTTGGATTACCCCCGCTGACGACTCCTTCGACGGCCGCGCGTACTACGCCGCTCGCACCGCATTCGATGGCGAGCGTCGCGTTCTCTTTGGTTGGGTTCCTACGCGTGACGAGGGCGGCGACCCCAGCTCTTACCTATGGGGTGGCACCTTTATGCCCCTCGAGATCGTTCAGCGTGCCGACGGAACGCTCGGCACCAAGCTCCCCGACAGCATGCTTGGCGCCTTTGGCGAGGCTAAGGCAGTCGAGACCTTTGAGCTTTCCTGCGAGTCGGGCAAGGTCGAGCAGGTGCTCGCCGCGGATGCCGGCTCCACCTACTTGCTCGATGCCGACATTGAGCTCGGCGGTAACGCTGCCGGCTTCTCGGTCAAGTTCGCCGAGGACGCCGAGACCGGTCTTGCCTATGAGTTCCGCGCCAACCTGCGCGAGGGCAAGCTCGAGTTCACGCCGGCTCCCCAGTACCCGTGGTTCCAGGTCAACAACATGGGCCTCGAGCGTCCGTTGTTCTTTAAGGGCGAGGGCACTCACCATGTGCGTCTGGTCGTCGACGACGACATCGCGACCATCTTTGTCGATGATGTTGCGCTCAACGCTCGCTTCTGCAACAAGCAGGGCCAGGGTGTGGCGCTTACCGTCACCGACGGTGCGCTCAAGTGCGCAAACGCAACGATCGCGTCTCTGTAGCGGCAACGAACCGTTTTATGATTTAGAAAAGGAATGGAGAGGAACATGGACTACAAGGCAGTTTCCCAGCAAGTCGTCGACAACGTCGGCGGACTGGAGAACATCGAGGGCGCCACGCATTGCGTGACCCGTCTGCGTCTGGTGCTCAAGGATACGAGCAAATACAACAAGGCCGAGCTCGAGAACATCGATGGCGTCAAGGGCGTGCTGTACAACAGCGGCCAGCTCATGATCATCTTCGGTACCGGTACCGTCAACAAGGTTTACGATGAGTTTATGGCTCTGACGGGCGTTAAGGAGATCAGTGCTTCCGAGGTCAAGGGCGCTGAGGCGGACAAGAAGGGCAAGTTCTTCTCGGTCCTCAAGGTATTCTCGGACATCTTTATCCCCATCATTCCCGCCTTCGTCGGCGCTGCAATCATCATCGGCCTTAAGTCGCTGATCGTTGCCAACGGCCTCTTTGGCATGGAAGGCAGCCTCGCCGATCACAGCGAGTTCCTCAAGAACCTCGCAAGCTTCTTTGCCATTATCGCCACCACGTTCGACTACCTGCCTGTCCTGGTTATGTACAGCGCGGTCAAGCGTTTTGGCGGTAACCCGATCCTGGGCATCCTCGTCGGTATCGTCATGGTTCACCCGAGCCTTATGAACCGCAACACGTTCGTTATGGACCCGACGGGTGCTGAGTATTGGAACTTTGGTCCGCTATCCATTCCCATGGTTGCTTTCCAGGGCGGCGTATTCCCTGCAATCCTGACTGCCTGGTTTATGGCCAAGGTCGAAAAGATTGCCCAGAAGTACATCCCCGAGGTCGTTTCGTTCGTCTTTGTCCCGACCGTTACCCTGATTCTTGCTAACGTCGCCCTGTTCACCGTGTTCGGCCCGCTCGGCAACCTGATCGGTGACGTCCTCGCCGGCGTAATCGATATCCTGTACAACAGGATGGGCGTCTTTGGTGCCTTTGTCTTCGCCGCGTTCCTGCAGCCGCTCGTCGTTACCGGTACGCATCAGTTCATCCAGGGTATCGAGGCAAACCTTGTTGCCACGACTGGCTTCAACTACATCCAGGCCATCTGGTCGGTTTCCATCATCGCCCAGGGCGGCGGCGCCATCGGTATGTACCTCATTCACAAGAAGCACTCCAAAGAGCGCAACATCTGCATGTCGTCCTTTATCCCGACGCTGGTCGGAATCTCCGAGCCCGCTATCTTTGCTGCAAACATGCGCTATTCGATCATTCCGTTCATCTGCGCATGCATCGGTGCAGGCTGCGGCGGTGCCTTCGTCAAGCTCTTTGAGGTGCGCGCTATCGGTCAGGGTCTGACCGGCGTGCTTGGCCTGCTCATCGTCACGCCCGAGACCCTCGTGTGGTATGTGGCTGGCAATCTCATCGCCTTTATCGTGCCGATCGTCTTGATCTTTGCCTACAACAAGGCAAAGGGCGTGCCGACCACCGATGAAGAGGGCGCTGGCGCTGGCTTCGACGTTAGCTTCTAGTTGAGCCGTTCAGTGTAATCTGAGGATAAGTCCATTTGAGGAAGGGCGTTCGACTCGTGTGAGTCGAGCGTCCTTCCCCATAGACGAGAAAGTCAACGGCGATGTTAAATCAAAAAAACAAGGTGACACGCGCGGACTATGAGCAGTGGCGTGTCGGACAGGATGAGACGGCGGCTCGCATCGCGTCCGACCCCGATAGGCTTCTGTTCCATGTGGAGCCTGAGCTTGGCTGGCTCAACGACCCCAACGGTTTGGTTCAGATTGGTGATACGTATCACATCTATCATCAATACGATCCGTTCGATGCTGCGCATGGCGGTCCAGTGCTTTGGAACCATCTGACGACAAAGGATTTTGTGACGTACGAGAATCACGGCCCCGTGCTGTTCCCCGATTCCGATTTGGATTCGAGCGGAGCGTATTCTGGTTCTGCCTTTGTACGTGATGGCAAGATTCACTACTTCTATACCGGCAACGTCAAGCATTTTGACCGCGATGATTACGACTACGTGTTGACGGGCCGTGAGCAAAACCAGATTCATATGGTTGCCGAGAATCCCGACGAATTGGGCGAGAAGCGCATGGCTGTTGGACCAGTCGATTACCCCGACGATATCGGTACACACGTGCGCGACCCCAAGATCCTTGAGCACGATGGTATCTACTACATGGTTCTGGGCGCTCGTACGAAAGACGACCGTGGCTGCGTGCTTGTCTATACTTCGCGTGATTTAGGGGTCTGGAGCTATGCGACGCGCATTGAGCTGGGCGAGAAGTTTGGCTTTATGTGGGAGTGCCCTGATCTGTTTGAGCTTGATGGCGAGCTTATTCTCGTTTGCTGCCCGCAGGGTGTGCCTGCCGATGGTTGGCGTTACCGCAATCCGCATCAGTGCGTGTGGTTCCCCATCGAGGCCGATTGGGAGGCGCCGAGCTTTAAAATCGTCGGGCAGGGCATGCCCCCGATGGTCGATGCCGGTTTTGATTTCTATGCTCCGCAGTCCTTTGAGGATGCTGCAGGCCGGCGTTTGATGATCGGATGGTCGGGTTGCCCCGATGCGACGGCAGAAAACCCGACGGTGGCGCGCGGGTGGCAGTGCGCGTTGACGGTGCCGCGAGAGCTGAGCATGCGCGATGGTAAGCTCTGCCAGCAGCCGGCGCACGAGATTGAGAGGATGCGCGGCGACTGCGTTCGCGCGACAGGCGGTGAAACCGTTGAGGAGCCGGGCCGCCTGTTTGATCTTGTGGTTTCCTGTGAGGGCGCCCAGGTGATCGAGCTCGAAATCCGCAAGGGTGTCTTTGTGCGTTATACGGACGGGATGCTTACCCTCGATATGGGTGACGAAGGCTATGGGCGCGACCAGAGGTCGATTGAGCTCGGCGAGCTTCGCGACCTACGCGCGCTTTCGGACACTACGATGGTCGAGATTTTTGCAAATGGCGGCGAGGCGGCACTTACGAGCCGTACCTATTCGCCGGCGGTTCCGGCGATGGAGCTGCACGCCGAGGGTGCGGCATCGATGAATTTCTACCGCCTCGTGCATTAACCGTGCGTGGAGCACGATTGGATTTGCTGGACGGAATGTGTCGCAGTTGTCGCGGCCAACTACCGCTTACCGCATATAGTGACCGTTTGCGGAATAAGTAACACTCCTTAATAAACCGTGTAGAATCTCAGATAAGCACGGAGTTTTCCAGGGAGACGCTGTCCTTTGTTATGTGCAAAGGGCGGCGTCTCTTTGGCGCTTGGGGGTCGTTCTGTAGCAGGACGGCGGGCGTGTGTCACATATTAAAAAGCCAACGTCGAGATGGGTCGTGATAATAATGGGCAAGTACATAATCGTGGTTGAATCTGGTTCGGATGTGACGCCAGAGCTCTGCGAGCGCTACGGCATCGTGCGCGTGCCTATGCATGTCACGATTGGTGACGAGACCGTCGAGGACGGCTCGATCGATCCGCTCGAGATTTATTCGCGCTGCAACGAGTTTGGCGTGATGCCCAAGACCAGCGGCTGTGCGCCGGCAGATTTTGCGCATGTGTACGACCGCATCCATGCCGAGCAACCCGACGCGACCATTCTGCATCTTGCATATTCCGAGGCCACGACCTGCTCGCATCAATCATCGAAGATCGCCGCCAAGGGTCGCGACTACGTCTACTCCATGGACACGCGTTTTGTCTCGGTGGGCCAGTCGCTTGTTGTCGTCGAGACCGCCAAATACATCGAGGCTCACCCCGATGCCACCGTCGACGAGATCTTCGCCTTCGCGAACTCCGTCATGGACCGCGTGCTGCTGGGCTTTGTTCCTACCGATCTTGCCTTCCTTAAGGCGGGCGGTCGCTTGTCCAACGTCGCATTCCTTGGCGCACATCTGCTCAAGATTAAGCCCTGCATTGAGGTGACGGGCGGCAAGTTCGTGGCGACCAAGAAGTTCCGCGGCTCTATGCTCAAGTGCGCCCGCGCCTTTATTGACCACATGGTTGCGAAGGGCGAGATCGACTACTCGCACATTGGCCTGGCGTATTCGGTAGGCCTTTCCCAGGAGCTGCGCGACGACATGGAAGTCTATGCGCACGACCTGGGCTTTAAGGACATTACCTGGACTCAGGTCGGCGGCGTCATCTCGAGCCACTGCGGCCCGACCGCCTTCGGTGCGGTGCTCACGCTTAAAGCGTAAAGGCCGCAGGCGAGCGTTCTTCAGCCTGACATCTCGACGTAGACCCCAGCCATGGTGATGGGGGATAGATTAAAACGTGCCATTCTAGCCCGAGACGTTTAAACGCAAGCACATGGGCTAGAATGGCTCTGGCATTTTAATTGGTTGCATCCAAGGAGAGGCAAGGTAGCGCGAATGGCAGAAATGACGCTTGAGGGTGTGGACGCTCGTCCCGAGGACTCTGCGTTTGCCCTTGGCCGCGTGCATTCAATCGAGACGATGGGGACGGTCGACGGACCCGGCATCCGCTTCGTAGTGTTTGTCCAAGGCTGCCCCATGCGCTGTGCGTATTGCCACAACCCCGATACCTGGTCGGTTAACGGCGGCACGATGGTGACCGTCGAGCACCTTATGGACGAGTTCCAGAGTAACCATGAGTTTTACCGCAGCGGTGGTATTACGGTGTCCGGCGGCGAGCCGCTCCTGCAGCCTGAGTTTTTGGCCGACCTGTTCCACGCCATGCACAATAACCACGATGGTCGTGTGCACACCTGCTTGGATAGCTGCGGCTATGCGTTCGATCCCGCGCATCCCGAGAAGTTCGATGCCGTGCTCAACGAGACCGACATGGTACTGCTCGATATTAAGCATGCCGACCCGGTCGAGCATAAAAAGCTGACTGGGTGCGATCCCGCACGCATTCTGGCGTTTGGCGATGAGCTTGCACGTCGCAAGATCAAGGTCGTTATCCGCCACGTGGTGGTGCCGGGCATTACCGACACGGTGGAGGAGTGCGAGAAGCTCGGTCGCCTGATTGCCCCGTGGCATAACGTGGTCGGCCTGGAGATGCTGCCGTATCACACGATGGGTGTCGTCAAGTACGAGCAACTGGGCATTCCCTATAAGCTCGAGGGCGTGCCCCAGATGGATACCGCGCGCATGCCCGAGTTGCGTAATGCCGTTATGACCGGCATGAAAAAGCGCCGCGCGGAGCTAAAAAACGCCATCGGCTAGCAAGTCTTTTGCTCCTCTACGATACCCGCGCTGCGGTGGTCTAGCGACTTCGTATTGCGCGGTTGAGTCAAAATGCTGGTACCATACCGTGGATAGCAGTTTTCACGGGTTTGGGGGATGGTATGCCTACCATCGCAATCATCGGTGCACTCGAAAAAGAGGTTGCGCAGATTAAAGAAGAACTGAACGGCGCTCGTGTGGCACAAGAGGCGGGCTTGACCGTTGTCAACGGCGAGCTCGACGGTTTGTCCGTTGTTGCTACGACCGCTGGCATGGGAACCGTAAACGCCGCGGCGGCAACGCAGCATCTCATCAGCAAATATGCCCCGCAGGCCGTTGTGTTTTCGGGCATTGCGGGTGGCCTAAACCCTAAGCTCCATATTAACGACGTGGTTATAGGCAAGTGCCTGCGCTATCTCGATACTGACACGGCGCTCATCGCCGAGTCGGCGCCGGGACTCGAGGAGTTTGTCTCGACGCCGGCGTTGGCTGATGTTGCCGCCGCCGTGCTTGCCGAGCATGGATTTGTGGATGCCTCGGCGGATGAGAATTCTGCGGAGAAGGACCCCAAGCAGTTCCTGTGTGGCACTATCGCCACGGGTGACCGCTTTGTTACGGGTGACGCCATGCGTAACGCTGCGATTGAGGCCACGCATGCCGATTGCGTCGAGATGGAGGGCGCGGCAATTGCGCACATCGCGGCCAAGAATGGTGTCGATTGCCTAGTGCTGCGCGCTATCAGCGATAATTGTGACGAGGCTGTCTCTTATACACATCTCCGAGCCCACGAGACGGAGCTACATCTCGT